>DAOMFF010000377.1:0-1509 GCA_035429665.1 Azonexus sp. | reverse complement strand
AGCGCGCGCGGCTTGGGCAGGGCCAGCGTGTCCTGTACCGGGGCGGGAATTTCGCCTCTGCCCTGGGGCGCCGCGATCTCGCTGCTGAGATGGCCGGCCAGCGGCTGTTGCGGCGTCGGTGCCTGGCAGGCGGCAAGTAGCAGCGACAACAGGGTTGCACTGAGGAAACCGTATTTCATTCGAAAAGGCTTTCTTTCGAGCAGGTTAGGGCAACGTTGCAGGTTGCGGGCATGCTAGCACAAGGCGTCGCTTCCGGCGCCGACCGAATTTTCGGTGACGATGTCATCATTGTAGCGCGCTCACCGGGCGGGGATAGGGACGCATGCGGCGTATCTCTTCCGGAAAGGCTCGCGTGGCGTCCCAGGCGGCCGCCCGCGTCGGGTAGTCGCCGTAGATGACACCGATCTGGCCGTTCTCCGCCGTGCCGGCGACATAGACCCGCAGTTCCGCCGGTTCGAGCCATTGGCGGGCGCGGGCCAGAAATCTCTCGATGTCTTCGGTGTGGTTTGCACCTCTGGCGGTCAACTGAATGAAGTAGTGGTCGCCGGGGGCGGTGGCAAGCCAGTCAGCATAGAGAGCGGTGTGTCGGGCAATCAGGGTTGAGCCGTCGGCGACTGGCCGCGCTGAAGCCTTTGCGGTTGACTTGGCTACCGCGGCTGCGGTTGCTGCCGCTGCGGGTGCCGGTTCCGCCGGCGGCAGTGCCGCCGCCGGGCCGCCGGCCGGTGGCCTCGGCCACAGGGCATAGGCGAGGGCGGCCACGGCCAGCGTCATCAGCAGCGCAATCGCGATCTTTAGGGCCGGCACCAGCTTGCCGCCAGCGTCCTTCTGAATCGGCGCAAACCGGGCATCCTGCGCGGCAATCCTGACCTCGGCCACATCGACCTGGTGCGCTCCCCCGGAATAGGCGGCGAGCAGGGCCTTGTCGGCAAGGATGTTGATGCGCCGGGAAAGTCCCTCGGAGATTCTCGTTATCTGGTCGATGGCGCGGGCCGTGAACGGGTTTGGTCCGCGGTAGCCGGCGGCGCGCAGGCGGAATTCGATGTAGTTGCCAACCTCGCCGGCCTTGAGCGGCGCCAGGTTGAAGTGCTGGGTGATGCGCTCGCGCAACTGGCGCATGTCGTTGGCGGCAAGGCGGTCGTCGAGTTCCGGCTGGGCGAAGAGGGCGATCTGCAGCAGCTTGGTCGCTTTCGATTCGAGATTGGAGAGCAGCCGGATTTCCTCGAGCGACTCGGCCGGCATGGCGTGCGCCTCGTCGATCAGGATGACCACCCGCTTGCCGGCGGCGTAGCGCTCGACCAGTGCGTCCTGCAGCGTGCGGATCATCGAATGTGTGGTCTTGCCGTCGGCCGGGATCCCCAGTTCGTCGGCGATGGCCCCAAGGATTTCGCTGCGCGATAACGAGGGGTTGGCCAGGTAGAGCGATTCGACGTCGGCCGGCAGGCGTTCGAGCAGCATGCGGCAGAGCATGGTCTTGCCGCTGCCGACCTCGCCGGTGACCTTGACGATGCC
>DAOMFF010000376.1:0-1526 GCA_035429665.1 Azonexus sp. | reverse complement strand
CTGGAAGGCGAGATCAACAAGAGCGTCGATGAGTACAACAAGCGACCGCGCAAGAGGTTCATCGGGGCACGGACCGAGGAATATCGCTTTGCCCAGTACATCGAGGACTGGCGCCGCAAGGTCGAACGCATCGGCACCCTGAACTACCCCGAAGCGGCACGTGGCAAGCTCTACGGTTCGCTGGTGCTGACCGCATCGATCAACCACGACGGCAGCCTCAATCGCGTAGATATCAACCGCTCTTCCGGTTACAAGGTGCTCGACGATGCGGCCAAGCGGATCGTCCAGATGGCTTCACCCTACGCCCCGTTCCCGCCCGACATACGGCGTGACACCGACATTCTCGAGATCACCCGGACCTGGTATTTCACTCAGGGCGATCAGGTCACCGCAAAATGACCGATCGCTATTGCGTGTTCGGGAATCCGGTTGCCCATTCTCGGTCGCCGGCCATTCATGCCCGGTTCGCGGCGCAGTGCCATCAGGACCTGAGCTACGAAGCAATTCTCGCCCCGCTTGGCGGATTCGCCGTGACGGTAAGCGAGTTCGTCGCTGCCGGCGGCAAGGGGGCGAATGTCACGGTTCCCTTCAAGGAGGAGGCGTTTCGTCTGTGCACCCGCCGCAGCGCGCGCGCGGAGCGGGCGGGAGCGGTCAACACGGTGGCTTTCACGGGGAATGAAATTTTCGGCGACAACACTGACGGCGCCGGCCTGGTGCGCGACATCGAGGTCAATCTGGAGTTTACGCTGGCCGGCCGGCGCGTCCTGCTGCTCGGGGCTGGCGGCGCCGCGCGTGGTGTCATCGCACCGCTTCTCGAGCGCCAGCCGGCAGGCCTGTTCATCGCCAACCGCACTACGGACAAGGCGGAAGCGCTGGCCCGGCAGTTTTCGGACCTTGCTGCGGTCAACGCCGGAAACTTCCCCAAAATCGCCGGCCAGCCCTTCGATGTCGTCATCAACGCCACTTCCGCTAGCCTCTCCGGGGCGACGCTGCCTTTGCCGACCGGCGTCTTCGCCTCCGGCAGCCTCGCCTACGACATGATGTACGGCAAGGGCGAGACAGCGTTTCTCGCGCTGGCCCGCGAACAGGGCGCCGCCCGTTTGGCCGATGGCCTCGGCATGCTGGTCGAGCAGGCGGCCGAGGCCTTTTTCGTCTGGCGCGGGGTGCGGCCGGACAGCGCGCCGGTACTCGTGGAATTTCGCGAACAACTGGCGGCATGAGTCGGCTGGGCCGCTGGTTCAAGTGGGCTTTGCTCGGCCTGATCGGCCTCTTCCTCGTCTGGCAGTTGTGGCTGCTCGGCTGGGTTCTACTGTGGAAGTGGGTTGACCCCGGCACGACACGCTTCATGCAAATCCGCCTCGGCGAACTGCGCGTGAAGAATCCCGATGCCCGACTGAAGATACAATGGGTTGCCTACGAGCGGATTTCGCCCCATTTGAAGCGCGCCATCATCGCGGCGGAAGACGCCAGATTCGTCGATCATGAAGGCTTCGACTGGGAGGGCATCCAGAAAGCCATCGAGAAAA
>DAOMFF010000375.1:0-1532 GCA_035429665.1 Azonexus sp. | reverse complement strand
ATCCCGACAAGGTCGCCGACCAGATTTCCGACGCCATCCTCGACGCCATCCTGGCTCAGGACAAACATTCTCGCGTTGCCGCCGAGACCCTGTGCAACACCGGCCTCGTCATTCTGGCCGGGGAAATCACGACCAACGCCAACGTCGATTACATCCAGGTCGCGCGCGACACGATCAAGCGCATCGGCTACGACAACACCGAATACGGCATCGACTACAAGGGCTGCGCCGTGCTCGTCGCCTATGACAAGCAGAGCCCGGACATCGCCCAGGGCGTCAATGCCGCCTACGACGACAACCTCGGCCAGGGCGCCGGCGACCAGGGCCTGATGTTCGGCTACGCCTGCGACGAAACGCCGTCGCTGATGCCGCTGCCGATCTACCTGTCGCACCGCCTGGTCGAGCGCCAGGCCATGCTGCGCAAGGACGGCCGCCTGCCCTGGGCGCGCCCGGACGCCAAGTCGCAGGTCACCATCCGCTACGTCGATGGCAAGCCGCACTCGATCGACACCGTCGTGCTGTCGACCCAGCACTCGCCCGACATCAGCCTGGAAGACCTGCGCGAAGCGACCATCGAGCAGATCATCAAGCCGGTGCTGCCCAAGGAACTGATCAAGGGCGACATCAAGTATCTGGTCAACCCGACCGGCCGCTTCGTCGTCGGCGGCCCGCAGGGCGACTGCGGCCTGACCGGGCGCAAGATCATCGTCGATACCTACGGCGGGGCTGCGCCGCACGGTGGCGGCGCCTTCTCCGGCAAGGATCCGTCCAAGGTCGACCGCTCGGCCGCCTACGCCGGCCGTTATGTCGCCAAGAACATCGTCGCCGCCGGCCTCGCCTCGAAATGCCTGGTGCAGATTTCCTATGCGATCGGCGTCGCCGAGCCAACCTCCGTCATGGTCGACACCTACGGCACCGGCACAATCAACAACGAAACGCTGACCGAACTGATCAGGAAGCACTTCGACCTGCGGCCGAAGGGCATCGTCAACATGCTCGACCTGCTGCGCCCGATCTACCAGAAAACCGCCGCCTACGGCCATTTCGGCCGCGACGAGCCGGAATTCACCTGGGAAAGCACCGATCGGGCGGCGCTGCTACGCGGCGACGCAGGCTTGTAGGCCTGTTGCGGTCGACGGCGAAAGGAAGCCCTTTTTCAACGTCGACCGCAATTGTCCCTGTTCGGGGAAAATCAGTTTATAATCCGTACCCTACCGAGGAGCGCTGCAGGGGAAGTTTCTCTCAGGCTCGGTTTTGAACGGCGCTCACCCAATCAACCCCGTGCCGGGCACGGGATGCCGGGTGAGCATCCCTCCCGGCCACAGTTCATCAGGAGCTTACTGTGGCTGAATTCAAAGACTACGTTGTTGCCGATCTGAACCTTGCCGACTGGGGTCGCAAGGAGATCCGCATTGCCGAAACCGAAATGCCCGGACTGATGGCCATTCGCGAGGAATTCGCGGCGAGCCAGCCGTTGAAGGGCGCGCGCATCACCGGTTCGCTGCACATGACCATCCAGACCGCCGTGCTGA
>DAOMFF010000374.1:0-1556 GCA_035429665.1 Azonexus sp. | reverse complement strand
CCTGATGCGGTCGACGCCACTTCAAGGGGCGTTTTCGGCTACCTGACCAAACCGTTCGACAGCCAGTTGCTGCTGGAAAAGATCGACCAGGCCCTGCAACTCTCGACGCCGAGCGGCGCCGAGAGTTCCGTCGACCTGCTCGCCGGCGCAGGTCAGTCCGAGGAATGGCGGGCCGGCATCATCTTTCGCAGTTCCCGGATGTCGGAACTGATGGCGGAAGCGCGCATGGTTGCCGCTTCCGATGCCAGCGTGCTGATTCGTGGCGAAAGCGGCAGCGGCAAGGAGGTTCTGGCGCGCGCCATTCACCGTGCCAGTCCGCGTGCCAAGGGGCCGTTCGTCGCCATCAACTGCGGGGCGATTCCCGAGCAACTGCTCGAATCGGAGCTGTTCGGCCATGTCAAGGGCGCCTTCACCGGCGCCGGCAATACCCGGGGCGGGCTTTTCCAGGCGGCGGACGGCGGCACGCTGTTCCTCGACGAGATCGGCGACATGCCGCTGGCGCTCCAGGTCAAGCTCCTGCGCGTCCTTCAGGAGCGCGCGGTGCGCCCGGTCGGCGCGACGCGCACCGTGCCGGTCGATGTCCGCCTGCTTTCCGCAACCCACCGTGATCTCGATGCGGCCATGGCCGAGGGGCAGTTCCGCGAGGATCTCTACTATCGGCTGGATGTCGTTTCGCTCACCTTGCCCAAGCTGGAAGAGCGCCGTGAGGACATTCCGCTGCTGGCGGCCTATTTCGTCCAGCAGGTTGCCGCCCGCTACGGCAAGCCGATCCACGGCTTCGCGCCGGATGCGCTGGAGGCCCTGGCGACGGCTGCCTGGCCGGGCAACGTGCGGCAACTCTACAATGTCGTCGAGCAAAGTTGCGCGTTGACCGCAACGCCCCTGATTCCGCTTGCCCTGGTGGCCCGCGCCCTGCGCAAGCCGGCGCTCGAGGCGCTGAGCTACACCGAGGCCAAGCATCGCTTCGAGCGCAAATACCTGGTTCAGTTGCTCAAGCTGACCGAAGGCAACGTTGCCGACGCCGCGCGCATCGCCGAGCGCAACCGCACCGAGTTCTATCGTCTGTTGCAGAAATACGATCTGACTCCAGGAATGTTCAGAAACGGCGGCGACCCCGCGCCCGACTAGCTGGCAGGGCCGGGTCAGGTTGCTTCCAGGGTTACCAGGAGCGCTCCCTCATCAATCGTATCACCCTCCCGGACATGGATTTCGACGACCCGCCCGGCGCGCGGTGTCGGAATGTCGAGCCCCACCTTGCCGGTCTCCAGCGTCAGCACGGTGTCGTCGCGCGCGATGACGTCGCCGACTTTCACCAGCAGTTCGAGGATGAAAACCTCGCCGCTGGCGCAGGAGCCGCACCTTTGCCTGCACTCCGGGTACTTCGGCATGCGAACGCTGATCGTTTCCATGGGCCATTTTTCTCGGGAACTTGCATTCTACGGCCTCATCCGTATAATGCGCGACTCTGACAGCGCGCCCGTAGCTCAGTTGGATAGAGTATCTGGCTACGAACCAGAGGGTCGGGCGTTCGAATCGCTCCGGGCGCGCCAATTAGA
>DAOMFF010000373.1:0-1565 GCA_035429665.1 Azonexus sp. | reverse complement strand
GACATCTCCGACCGCGTCGTCGTCCTCGATTATGGCAAGAAGATCGGCGACGGCGCGCCGGATGAAGTAAAGAACAACGAGGATGTCATCAAGGCGTATCTCGGCGCTGGCCATTAAGGAGACGGGGACATGAACTTCTTTTTCGAAGTCCTGATCGGTGGCCTGCTCTCGGGGGTCATGTATGCCCTTGTCGCGCTGGGTTTCGTCCTGATCTACAAGGCCTCCGGGGTGTTCAACTTTGCTCAGGGGGCAATGGTTTATCTGGCGGCGCTCTCGGTGGTCGGTGTCATGGAATGGGGCGCACCGCTCTGGCTGGCGGTGATCCTCGCTTTTGTCATCATGACCTTGTTCGGCATCGCCACCGAAAAGTTCGTGCTGCGCAAGCTGGTCAACCAGCCGCCGATCGCCTTGTTCATGGCGACCATCGGCCTCGCCTTCTTCATCGAAGGCATGGCCCCGATAGTCTTCGGCAGCGAGCCGCGGGCGCTGGAACTGGGCATTGTCGATCAGCCGATCGACTACATCCTGGAGAACTGGAACATGGTGATTTCCAAGTTCGACCTGGTAGCCGCCGGCGTCGCGTCGGCGCTCGTCGCCACGCTCGCCCTGTTCTTCCAATACACCCGCATCGGCCGTGCCCTGCGCGCCGTGGCGGATGACCACCAGGCGGCCTTGTCGATCGGCATTCCACTGCAACACATCTGGGGCATTGTCTGGGGCGTCGCCGGGTTCGTCGCCTTGGTTGCCGGGATGATGTGGGGTGCGCGCAACGGTGTGCAGTTCGCGCTCACTTTCACCGCACTCAAGGCGCTGCCAGTGTTGATCCTCGGCGGTTTCACCTCGGTGCCGGGCGCCATCGTTGGTGGCCTGATCATCGGCGCTTCGGAAAAGCTGGCCGAAATCTACATCCCGCCGGTCATGCAGGATTTGTTCGGCGGCAATTTCGGCGGTATCGAGGGCTGGTTCCCCTACGTGCTGGCGCTGTTGTTCCTGCTCGTCAGGCCCGAGGGGCTGTTTGGCGAACGCCACATCGACCGGGTCTAGCTCGCAGCCATGCTTGCCGCCACTTCCTTACTCGTCCTTGCCGTACTGATCGTACTGTCTGCGTCCTCGCGCCTCGTGGCGCCAGCGCATGATCTGCAAACAGGAGCGTGATGCATGCTTTACCGTGAAGCCGGTCAATTCAAGACGACCTACGCCGCTGACCAGCAACTGTTCCCGATCCGTCAGGACCGGATCGGAGTCATCGCGCTGCTCGCCGTCGCTTTCCTCGGCGTGCCGCTGCTGGCCAGCGAATACTGGTTCTCGGCCATCCTGATTCCCTTCCTGATCTTCGCCCTGGCGGCGCTCGGGCTGAACATCCTGACCGGCTATGCCGGCCAGTTGTCGCTCGGTTCGGCGGCGTTCATGGCGGTCGGCGCCTACGCAGCCTACAACTTCCAGTTGCGCATCGAGGGCATTCCGCTGCTGCTTTCCTTTATTTTTGCCGGGTTGACCGCAGCCGGCGTCGGCATTCTGTTCGGGCTGCCATCGCTGCGCATCAAGGGCTTTTATCTGGCCGTGGC
>DAOMFF010000372.1:0-1586 GCA_035429665.1 Azonexus sp. | reverse complement strand
GTCGCCACCATGGCGCAGATCGCCTGGGTGCATTTCCGCCACGGCAAGGTCGACAAGATGCTGTGGGTCAGCCTCGTTCTGGTCACGGTGTTCGGCGGCATGACCCTGATCTTCCAGGATGAAACCTTCATCAAGTGGAAGCCGACCATCCTCTACTGGGTGTTCGCCGGCAGCATGGCCTTCGCGGCGCTGGTTCTGAAGAAGAATCCAATCAAGGCGATGCTCGGCGAGCAACTGACTCTCCCCGATCCGGTCTGGGGCAAGGTCAACCTGTCGTGGATCGCCTTTTTCCTGTTCATGGGCGCGCTCAACCTGTTCGTCGCCTTCAACTTCCCGACCGATACCTGGGTCACTTTCAAACTCTTCGGCGGCATGGGCCTGCTGCTCCTGTTCGTGCTCGGGCAGGGCCTGATGCTGTCGAAATACGTCGAGGACAAACAGTAGATGCTCTACGTCATCATCGGTGAAGACCACCCCGGGACGCTCGACCAGCGTCTCGCCGCCCGCCCCGCCCACGTCGAACGTCTGCAGGCCCTGCAGGCGGACGGCCGCCTGATCCTCGCCGGCCCCTGCCCGGCCATCGACTCGCCCGACCCCGGCCCGGCCGGCTTCTCGGGGAGCATCATCGTCGCCGAATTCGCGTCGCTAGCGGCGGCCGAGTCGTGGGCCGGTGCCGACCCCTATGTCGCCGCCGGCGTCTACGCCAATGTCACCGTCAAGCCGTTCAAAAAGGTCCTGCCCGCGTGAGCGGTGACACCGTCGAACTGCTGCGCCAGCGTCTGGCTGTGCTGGAGCCGCTTTCCATCGCCATCGAGGATGAATCGCATCGCCACGCCGGCCATGCCGGCGCCAAGGACGGTGGCCATTACAAAATCACCATAGTCGCCGCCACCTTCATCGGCCAGAATACGGTTGAGCGTCATCGGGCCGTTTACGCTGCTGCGGGTGATCTGATGCGCGGTCGAATTCACGCGCTCAGCATCCGCGCTTTTTCACCCGACGAAGTATAATCGTCGGGTTTTTTCTCCCCACACCCAAGGGAAACCGAATGATCAAAGTCTCCCATCTGGCCGCCATGCTCGTGGCCGGCGCCCTCGCTTCCGCCCCGGCTTTCGCCCAGAAGGGCGGCGCAGTTGCCACCGTCAACGGCCAGGCCATTTCCCAGAACACCTACAACGCCTTCATCGCCCAGCAAAAGGCTCAGGGCACGCCGGATTCGCCGGAGCTGCAGAACGCCGTCAAGGAAGAGCTGATCCGCCGCGAAATCCTCGTCCAGGAAGCCAAAAAGAAAGGTCTCGACAAGAGCTCCGAGGTCCAGGGCCAGGTCGAACTCGCCAAGCAGGCCGTGCTGATCCAGGTCTACCTCTCGGATTACGTGCGCGCCAACCCGATCAGCGACGACCAGTTGCGCAAGGGTTACGACGCGATCAAGGCCAACCTCGGCACCACCGAATACAAGGCCAAGCACATCCTGGTTGCCAACGAAGACGACGCCAAGGCGATCATCGTCAAGCTCGACAAAGGCGAAAAATTCTCCGAACTGGCCAAGCAGTCGAAGGATCCCGGTTCCAAGGACAACGGCGGCG
>DAOMFF010000371.1:0-1588 GCA_035429665.1 Azonexus sp. | reverse complement strand
TGATGAACATGTATTCGAGGCCGCGGTTCGGCTCGCCGAGCAGGTAGCCGACGGCACCGCCGTTGTCACCGTAGGCCATGACGCAGGTCGGGCTGGCGTGGATGCCGAGCTTGTGCTCGAGCGAAACGCAGTAGGCGTCGTTGCGCGCGCCGAGCGAGCCATCGGCGTTGACCAGGAATTTCGGCACCAGGAACATCGAGATGCCCTTGACGCCGGCCGGCGCGTCGGGCAGGCGGGCGAGGACGAGATGAACGATGTTCTCGGTCATGTCGTGGTCGCCATAGGTGATGAAGATCTTCTGGCCGAACACCTTGTAGGTGCCATCGGCCTGCGGCTCGGCGCGCGAGCGGATCAGCGCCAGGTCGGAGCCGGCCTGCGGCTCGGTCAGGTTCATCGTGCCGGTCCAGACGCCGGTGACCATCTTTTCCAGATAGATGGCCTTCAGTTCGTCGCTGGCGCAGGTCAGCAACGCCTCGACGGCACCGGTGGTGAGCAGCGGGCCGAGCGAGAACGAGAGATTGGCCGACATGATCATTTCCTTGACGGCAACCCCCAGGGTATCCGGCTGGCCATGGCCGGCATGATCCGGCGGACAGGTGATCGCGTTCCAGCCGGCATCGCAGAACGCGGCGTACGCATCCTTCCAGCCCGGCGGCGTGATCACGCCATCGGGGCCGAGCTTGCAGCCTTCCCGGTCGCCAACCCGGTTCAACGGCGCCAGCACCTCGCTGGCGAACCTGGCTGCCTCTTCGAGGATGGCGTCGGCCATGTCGGGCGTCGCCTCGGCGAAATCCGGGTACTGCGCCAGTTCCTTGAAACCGGCCAGTTCGTCCTGCACAAAACGCATGTCCTTCACGGGCGCGCGATAGTCGCTCATCTTGCTCTCTCCTTATTGCCTGTTGTCAGTATGGGTTGCTGCACAGCGCCGCTTTGGCTGCGCGATATTCCTGTTTCATCCGGGCGATCAAGTCGGCCACCGGCGGGATGTCGTCGATCGTTCCGACTCCCTGACCGGCACCCCAGATATCCTTCCACGCCTTGGCGGCACCGGCGGCGCTGCCGAAGTTCATCGAATCCTTGTCCTTGACCGGGAGATTTTCCGGATCGAGACCCGCTGCCTCGATGCTTCTTTTCAGATAGTTGCCATGCACGCCGGTGAAATACGGCGTGTAAACGATGTCGACCGCAGCCGAGTCGACCAGGCACTGCTTGTAGGCTTCCTGGGCATTGGCCTCGCGCGTGGCGATGAAGCGCGTGCCGATGTAGGCGAAATCCGCCCCCATCGCCTGCGCCGCGAGAATGCCACTGCCGTTGGTGATGGCGCCGGACAGCGCGAGCGGCCCGGTGTAGAACTTGCGAATTTCGCCGACCAGCGCGAACGGACTGAGCATGCCGGCGTGCCCGCCGGCCCCGGCACAGACCAGGATCAGGCCATCGACGCCGGCTGCGAGCGCCTTCTCGGCGTGGCGGACGCTGATCACGTCATGAAAGACCAGACCGCCGTAGGCGTGAACCTGCGGCACGATGGCATCGGGCGCGCGCAGGCTGGTGATGATCAGCGGCACCTCGTGCTTCACGCACAGCGCCA
>DAOMFF010000370.1:0-1589 GCA_035429665.1 Azonexus sp. | reverse complement strand
AACTGGTTGAAGTGATGAAACGCCACCGACGCCATCCGGCCCTTGTGTGCCTCGCGCGGGCCGTACACGTTGAAGTACCGCAGACCGATCACCGGCGCCTTGAGTCGTGGCAGCTCCCGCCGCACGATCTGGTCGAACAGGAACTTGGAGTAGCCGTAAACGTTCAGGGGGCGCTCGTACTCGCGGCCTTCGACGAACTTCGGCCCAAGACCGTAAACAGCCGCCGACGAGGCATAGACCAGCGGCACGCCCTCGTCCTGGCACCAGCGCAGCAGCGCCATCGAATACCGATAGTTGTTCTCCAGCATGTAGCGACCGTCGGTTTCCATTGTGTCCGAGCAGGCGCCCTGATGGAAAACGACTTCCGGGCGAGGCAGGCGGCCGCTGCGGACGAGCTCGAGGAAGTCGCGCTTGTCGAGGTAGTCTGCGATTTCGCAGTCGGTCAGGTTGCGGAACTTGTCCGCCTTGGTCAGGTTGTCGACGGCGATGACGTCGGTCAGGCCCTGGTCGTTGAGGGCCTTGACGTTGTTGGAGCCGATGAAGCCCGCGGCGCCTGTGACGATGATCATGCGTTCTCTCCGCCGAAGAGTTCCTCGTAGCTGGCGGTGGCCGTGCCGAGCTTGCCGACCACGATCCCGCCCGCGCGATTGGCGATACCGACGGCGTCGCGCAATGGCACCTCAGCCGCGAGCATCGCGGCCAGCACGGCGATGACGGTGTCGCCCGCGCCCGAAACGTCGAACACCTCACGGGCCTGGGCCGGCACCGACCAGTAGCCATCCTCCGTGTAGAGCGTCATGCCTTCCTCGCTGCGTGTCAGCAGCAGGGCTTGCAGGCCAAGGTCAGTCCGCAACGACTGGGCTCGGCGCGTGAGATCAGCTTCGTCCTTCCATCGTCCGACCACTTCGCGCAGCTCGGTCCGATTCGGCGTCAGCAGGGTTGCGCCCTGGTAGCGCGTGTAGTCGTCACCCTTGGGGTCGACCAGCACGGGCTTGCCCGCGGCACGGGCCCGTTCGATCATGCCGCCGATGTGGGCCAGCCCGCCCTTGCCGTAATCCGACAGGATCACGAGGTCGCATCCGGGCAACAGCGAGACGTAGTTGTCGAGCAGCGCCGCCAGGATCTCCGCTTCCGGAACGTTCTCGAAATCCACCCGCAGCATCTGTTGCCGGCGACCGATGACGCGCAGCTTCACGGTGGTGGGCAGGCTGGGGTCGAGATGCACCTGCGGTTCGATGCCGGCCTCGGTCAGCAGCCGGCTGACCCTATGTCCGGCATCGTCGTCGCCCAGTACGGTCAGCAGTGACGTGCCGACTCCCACGGCAGCCACGTTGCGCGCGACGTTGGCGGCGCCACCGAGGCGCTCCTCGCGGCGCTGGACCCGTACTACGGGGACCGGCGCTTCCGGCGAAATCCGCTCGACGTCGCCAAACCAGTACTGGTCCAGCATCGCATCGCCCACGACCAGCACGCGGCGGGCGGCAAGCGCTTCTCGGGTGGGCCTCATGAGCTCGGACTTGTTAGCCAGGAGGTCCGATTATCGCAGCCGAACGTCATTGGACTGAGGCGGAGCCGCCCCCGCGAAATGT
>DAOMFF010000369.1:0-1602 GCA_035429665.1 Azonexus sp. | reverse complement strand
CGGTCCGAACCAGCGTTGAAACACCGGGACGATCTCGCCGCTGCGATAGAGACGGGCCAGCGTGCGATCCACCGCCAGACGCAGTGCCGGGTCGATGCGCATCGTCAGGCCGTAGGGCTCGTAGGTGAATTGCGCGCTGGACAACTCGAACTCCTTGCCGATGCCGCTGGCCAGCGCCGTCGTCACCAGCACGGTGCGGTCCGCGGCATACGCCGTCGCTTGCTTGTCGTTCAGCGCCTTGAGCGCGGCGCCGTGGTCCGGGACTCTCATCAGGCTGGCGCCGAGCTTGGCTGACGCGCCCAGAGCCTCGAGCGCCTTTTCGGTCGTGGTCCCCGCGACGACAACGATGCGCTGCCCCGTCAGATGATCGGAATTGGCCGGGATCTCACCCTTGCGGAAGAGCAGGCCGGCGCCATCGACGTAGGTCATCAGGCTGAAATCGAAATCGGCGCGACGCGACAGGGTCTGCGTGGTGTTGCCGCATTCCACGTCGATCTTTCGGCTCTTGAGCGCGTCGAAGCGGTTCTGCGCCGTGACCGGCACCCACTGGACGTCGAGTTTCTCCAGCTTCAGCTGCTTGGCGAGGTCGTCGGCAACGATCTTGCACAGATCGATGCTGTAGCCGCGCGGCTGCTTGTCGTCGCCAACGAAAGAAAAGGGAATCGAGCCCTCGCGATAGCCCAGACGGAGTGTCTTGCTGCTCTTGATCTGATCCAGGGTCGAATCGGCGGCCGCAGCCGGGCCGGCGACCGCAAGCGCGGCGACAAAGGTCAGGCCGATCATCGATTTCTTGTTCATGTCTTGTTCCTCAAGGGTGAATGGGGGTTTGAAATGCATGACGCCGGCGAGAGGATACCGGCTCGCGGGGTCGCCGTGAAGCCCTTCGATTCGCCGTTCGGTCCGCCGCCCCCTGCAGTCGTGGAAGCAAGGGTGGCAGATCGCTGCCCGTTACGCCGCGGCCCCTTGGCGGCAAGGAGCCGTTTTTTGATCAATATTCAGGGTCGACCGCGCCACCCCTTCTATAATCACGTTCCATGATCCAGTTCCAGAATGTCGTCAAGAACTTCCGTCGCGCCCGCGTGCTCGACGGCATCAGCCTCGATATTGAACTCGGCGAGCGGGTGGCGCTGATCGGATCCAACGGCGCCGGCAAGACCACGCTGATCCGCTGCCTGCTCGGCGAATACACCCACGATGGCACGGTGACCATCGACGGCCTCGACCCGCGCGGCAACCGCACGGCGGTGCTCGGCAAGATCGGCTTCGTCCCGCAACTGCCGCCGCCGCTGAAGATGCCGGTCGGCCAGTTGATCGATTTTTCCGCCGCGCTGTGCGGCACTGACCCGCAGCGTATTCACGAGATCGCCAAACGCCTCGGGCTGGAAGTCGCAGGCATCCTCTCGCGCCAGTTCGTGCGCCTTTCCGGCGGCATGAAGCAGAAGCTGCTGATCGCCATCGCGCTCGGTCGCGAGGCGAAGGTGCTGGTGATGGACGAGCCGGCCGCCAACCTCGATCCCGAGGCGCGCAAGATCTTCTTCGACCTGCTCGCCGAGCGCCAGAACGACGCGACGATGCTGATCTCCAGCCACCGCCTCGACGAAG
>DAOMFF010000368.1:0-1605 GCA_035429665.1 Azonexus sp. | reverse complement strand
TGCGAGGTCGAGCGGGTCGACGGCGAAAGCTGCGAAATCCGCTTTGCCGAACCCCAATGGGCGTTGACGCCGGGGCAATCGGTGGTGCTCTACGAGAGCCGCGTCTGCCTTGGCGGCGGCGTGATCCGCTGATTCCCAGGCGCCTGCAATCGAGCTTGCAACATTTTCCCAGGCAACCATCGTGTCCGATCGTCTCGCAGTCCTGCCGCAATACCTGATTCCCAAGCAGGCCCTGACCACGCTCGCCGGCAAGTTCGCCGGCGCGCGAGCGGGAGGGGTCACGACCAGCTTCATTCGCTGGTTCGTCGGGCGCTACGGCGTCGACATGGCCGAGGCGGTCAATCCCGATATCGCCGGCTACGCCACCTTCAACGAGTTCTTCACGCGCCCGTTGCGCGCCGGCGCCCGGCCGCTGGCGGTGGCCGACTTCATCTGCCCGGTCGACGGAGCGATCAGCCAGTTCGGTGCGATCGAGCGCGACCAGATCTTTCAGGCCAAGGGCCATCATTATTCGACGGCCACGCTGGTCGGCGGCGATCGTGACTTGGCGGCGCGCTTCGAGAACGGCAGTTTCGCCACGCTCTACCTGAGTCCGCGCGACTACCATCGCATTCACATGCCGTGCGGCGGTCGTCTGACGCGGATGATCCATGTGCCCGGCGCGCTGTTTTCGGTCAATCCGGTGACGGCGCGCGGCGTTCCCGGCCTGTTTGCGCGCAACGAGCGGGTCGTCTGCGTCTTCGATTCGGCGCACGGGCCGTTCGTGCTGGCGCTGGTCGGCGCGACGATTGTCGGCAGCATGGCGACGGTCTGGCACGGGGTCGTCAATCCGCCGCGTCCGGGACATCTCCGCGAATGGAACTATAGCGACCGGCAACTGCATTTTCGCCAGGGTGACGAGATGGGCCGCTTCCTGCTCGGGTCGACGGTGGTGATGCTGTTTCCGCAGGGTGTCGTCCACTTCAACCCCGGCTGGGCGCCAGCGCGGCCGGTCAGACTTGGCGAGGCGATGGGAAGGCTGCCGGCCCAATAGAAAAGGGCACCAGCGGCGCCCCTTGCCACGTGTAACCGATGCCGTTCAGTCGTGCGGTGTCGTTTCGGCAAACGATGGCCGTTTCATCAACTTGGCGAAGAGCCTGGCGAGATTTGGGTGGGATTCCTGCCAGGCGATGTCGGCAAAGCGGAAGCACAGATAGCCGAGCGCGGTGCCGACGGCGATGTCGGCCAACGAAAAATGCATCCCCATGCAATAGGCATTCTCGCCCAGTTCTTCGGACATGAATTCGAGGCTGCGCGTGATCTTTTCGCGCTGGCGCGCGATCCAGTCATCGCTTCTCTGGGCCTGCGGGCGCTTGCCTTCGAGGAAGGCGGCGGCGGCCGCGTCACAGATACCGTCGGCGACGGCTTCCCAGCGCTTGACCTCGATACGTTCGCGGTTGGGCGCGGGGAAGAGCTTGTTGTTCGGGGTGACGCTGTCGATGTACTGGACGATGACCCGCGAATCGAAGAGCGGGGTGTCGTCGTCGAGGATGAGGACCGGAATCTTGCCAAGCGGATTGAGGTTCGGGACGCCGCTGCCTTCCAGCCACGGCGAGTCGATCAGGA
>DAOMFF010000367.1:0-1607 GCA_035429665.1 Azonexus sp. | reverse complement strand
TCAAGTGGTCGGACGGCACCACCTCGCGCCGCGTCTGGACCTTGACCAAGCAGGCGGACGGCACTTTCCGCGGCACCGCCGACGACGTCATTGGCGAGGCGATCGGCGAGGTCGCCGGTAATGCGCTGCGCTGGCGCTACGTGCTGGCGCTGCCGGTCGACGGCAAGGTCTACAACGTCGATTTCGATGACTGGATGTTCCTGATGGATGACAAAGTGATGCTGAACCGCTCCTACATGAGCAAGTGGGGCTTCAATCTCGGTGAAGTCACCCTGACCTTCGTCAAGCGATGAACCCAAAAATCGTCGACTGGTCCGGTAAGCGCGTCTGGCTGGTCGGCGCGTCCAGCGGGATCGGCGCGGCGCTGGCCGGCGAACTGGCGCGGCGCGGCGCGCGCGTCGCGCTTTCTGCGCGCAGCGTCGACAAGTTGCGCGCGCTCGCTATCGACGGAGCCTTGCTGCTGCCTTGCGACGCCACCGACACGGCCAGCCTGGCGGGGGCGCGCAAGACCTTGCTGGCGGCCTGGCGCGGCGTCGACCTGGTGATCTACCTGGCCGGCGATTACGTGCCGATGCGCGCCGGGGACTTCGACCTGGCGATCGCCGAGAAGGTCGTCACCGTCAATTTCAACGCTGCCATGCGCCTCGCCGCGACGGTGCTGCCCGACCTGCAGGCCGGCGGCGGCATCGCCTTCGTCGCCAGTGTCGCCGGCTACCGCGGCCTGCCCAGGGCGCTGGCCTACGGGCCGGGCAAGGCAGCGCTGATCCACTTCGCCGAATGTCTGCATCTCGACCTCGCGCCGCGGGGGATCGGCGTCTGGGTCATCAACCCCGGCTTCGTTGCGACGCAGCTCACCGCCAGGAACGATTTTGCCATGCCCGCCCTGCTGACCCCCGAGCAGGCGGCGCTTGCCACGGTCGACGGCCTGAAAACGGGCAAATTCGAGATCCACTACCCGAAGCGTTTCACCTGCGTCATGAAATTGCTCGCGCTGCTGCCCTACGGCCTGTATTTTCCCCTCGTCCGCCGCCTGACCGGAAATTGACATGAACCTCGATGCCCTGATCGAATTCTTCCACCGACTGTCGCCAGAAAGCGTCGCCCGCTTTCCCGAGTTCTACAGTGCCGATGCGTACTTCAAGGATCCGTTCAACGAGGTGCACGGGGTCGCCGCCGTCCAGCGCATCTTTGCCCACATGTTCGAGCAGGTCGGCGAGCCGCGCTTCATCGTTAGCGAAAAAGTCGTTGATGATGGCGGCGCCATGTTGGTCTGGACCTTCAATTTCCGGTCGGCACGTCGGGGCGGGGGCGAGACGCAGGCCATCCGCGGCGTTTCCCACCTCAAATTCGACACCGCCGGCAAGGTCAATTACCACCGCGATTACTGGGACGCGGCCGAGGAGCTTTACATGAAGCTTCCCGTTCTCGGCGTGCTGATGCGCGGCCTGCGCCGCGTGCTGGCGGCCCCGGCCGCTGGCGTCAACTCCTGATCCGGCGCGTCCACTCGGCTAGCGCCTGCATCTGGCTGCCGATCAGGGAAGCGATCTTTTCGTCGGTCAGGTTGCCATCGGCGTCGAAACTGCCGGAAAAGGCGTTGGAGAACACCT
>DAOMFF010000366.1:0-1618 GCA_035429665.1 Azonexus sp. | reverse complement strand
TCACGACTTACGAGCGGGCGGAAATCCAGTTGCCGCAGGTGGTCAAGAAGAACGGTTTGCGCACCGAGTTCAGCCGGGCCAAGCTGCGGGCCAGCCTCGAACTGGCGCTGCGCAAGCGGCCGGTGTCGATCGAATCGGTCGACGCGGCGGTGACCGACATCGAGGAGCGTCTGCTCGCCGCCGGCGAGCGTGAGGTGACCACGCAGCAGATCGGCGAACTGGTCATGCGCGAATTGAAGAAGCTCGACAAGGTGGCGTATATCCGCTTTGCCTCGGTCTACCGTAACTTCGAGGACGTCGACGCCTTCTCCCGCGCCATTCGCGAAGTCTCGCCGGCCACCGAAAAAAAATGAGCTTTTCCGCCGTCGACCACGGCATGATGGCGCGTGCCCTGCAATTGGCCGAGCGCGGGTTGTGGACGACGACACCGAATCCGCGCGTCGGCTGCGTGCTGGTCCGTGACGGCGAGATTGTCGGCGAAAGTTGGCATGAAAGGGCCGGCGAGCCACACGCCGAAGTCAATGCCCTGCGCGCTGCCGGCGACCGGGCGCGCGGTGCCACCGCCTACGTGACGCTGGAGCCGTGCAGCCACCATGGCCGGACACCACCGTGCGCGGAGGCGCTGATCGCCGCCGGCGTCACCCGTGTCGTGGCAGCGATGGGCGATCCCAATCCGCTGGTGGCCGGCAAGGGGCTGGCCATGCTGCAGGCCGCCGGGATCGTCACGGCGAGTGGCCTCCTCGAAAGCGAGGCGCGCGAACTGAACATCGGTTTCGTCTCGCGCATGACGCGTGGCCGCCCATGGCTGCGCCTGAAGGCCGCCGCCAGCCTGGATGGCAAGACCGCGCTGAACAATGGCGTCAGCCAGTGGATCACCGGCCCCGAGGCGCGGCGCGACGGCCAGCGCTGGCGCGCTCGCGCCTGTGCCGTCCTGACCGGCATCGGCACCGTGCGCGACGACGATCCGCAACTCAACGTGCGCGAAGTCGAAACCTCGCGCCAGCCGCTGCGCGTGGTAGTCGATAGCAAGCTCGAAACTCCGCTGACCGCGAAGATTCTGCGCGGCGGGCCGGTGCTGGTGGTGGCTGCGGTCGACGACGAAAAAAGGGCGAATTTGCTGCGCGCGGCCGGCGCTGATCTCCTGCTGCTGCCCAATGCCGGCGGCAAGGTTGATTTGAACGGTCTGCTCGTCGAACTGGCCCGGCGTGGCATCAACGAGGTTCACGCCGAGGCCGGCTTCAAGCTGAACGGTTCGCTGTTGCGCGAGGGGCTGGTCGACGAACTGCTGCTCTACCTGGCACCCTGCCTGGTCGGTCATCATGCCAGCGGCCTGTTCAATCTACCGGAACTGACTAGCCTGGACGGCAAGTGCCGGCTGGAGATTCGCGATCTGCGGCAGATCGGCGAAGATATTCGCCTGATCGCCCGTTTTCGTTAGGGCCGAAAATGAAGAAACCAGGGGGTACGGCTTTGATTGTTCGGCGGAGCCGCGTTGTTCGCCAAAAACCTTGTCTGTCCCGAATGGCGCTAAGTTAAGGCCGTTCAGCATGCTCATCACGAGCATTGTGGCTGAAAAAGTGGACGCAATAAGTCCTTAATTTAGCGCCATTCTGGTCTG
>DAOMFF010000365.1:0-1619 GCA_035429665.1 Azonexus sp. | reverse complement strand
TCGGTGCTGGCGCGCAACGACCCGGTTCCCTTCGTGATGAATCTGACCAAGGCCTATAGCCCCGGCCTGTGGAAGGTCCTCGAATCCCTCGGGATCGGTCGCGTCCTCGAACATGCCGGGCGCGAACACGAGTTCATCAGCATCTACCGGGCGCGCGACGAGGCGCGCAAGCTGACCGACGAGGAGTTCTCGCGGGTGCGCAAGTTCGTCGAGACGGCCTTCGACATGGCGCTCGAGTTCAACCGCGAAGCCAAGGCGGCAGCCGAGCGCAAGGCGGCGCCGAGAAGCACGCCGAGGGGTGCGCCAAGGCGCACGCCAAAGGCGAGCGCGAACGAAGAGGAATAGCCTGCGGGTTTCTGTTCCGGCAGGAGGGTGGCCAGGGAGGCCCTCTTTCTGTTCAGCGCCCCTTGAGGGCAAGCTCGGCGGCGTCGTCGAGATCGGCCTTCTTCATGATCCCCATTTTCTTCTGGACAACCTGGCCGTTGCGGTCGATGACGATGGTGAAGGGCAGGCCGCCCTTGGTGTTGCCCAGCGCCTGCATCAGCGGGATGCCCTTGTCCCTGGCGACGAAGACCGGGTAATCCATCTCGTAGGCCCTGGCGAATTCCTTCGCCGCATCGGCCTTGTCCTCGATGCCGATGCCAAGCACTTCCAGCTTGCCCTTGTGGGTGTGACGGACGGCGATCAGTTCGGGAATCTCGACGCGGCACGGGCCGCACCAGCGGGCCCAGAAATTGACGATCAGCGGCCTGCCCCGGTAGCGCTCGAGCGCCACCGGCTTGTCGTCAAGGTCGTTCAAGGTGGCCGCGAACAGCGGCGCCGACGATGGCATTTCATCGGCTGTTGCGGTCAACGCCCCAAAAAGGGCAAAAACCAAGGCAGACAGAAATTTTTTCAAGGCAGGTCGCCGCGGCGGAATATCAGATAGCCGATGGTAGCACTGAGCAGGCCAAGCGTCGCCGGGTAGGCCAGCGCGAAGATCTTGTAGCCGGCAACGCCAAAGAGGTCGAGGATGACGTAGGCCGCTGGGCCGAGGACGATCAGTTGCGGGTCGAACAGCGCCAGTGCGGCGGTGCGGAAGACCTGCAGCGGGTTGGCCAGCGCCAGCGTGACGGCGACCTCGGGGGCGACCTTGCCCTGAATCATGACGCCGAGCAGGATCAGGTCGAGGAAGAGCAGCAGGAACAGCCAGACCATGAAGGCGGCGCCCTGCGCGATGTCGGTGGTGCGGGCGATGGCCGAGATCAGCATGCCGATGCCGAGGAAGCACATGGCCATGACGGCGAGCAGCGCGGTGTAATAGCCGAACATGTCCCACGGCACCTCGATGCCCTGGATGGTCGCCCAGCCGACGGCACCGAGCATGGCGAGGAAGACCGGCGCGAAGACGACGATGTAGCGGCCGACGATCTTGCCCCAGAACCAGGCCGAGAGCGAGACCGGCAACGACAGCAGATACTCGAAGACCCCGGCCTCGCGGTCGCCGGCCACCGAGCGGACGGTGGTGATCAGCACGAAAATCGGCAGGATGGCCATGGTTAGCTGGATGTAGGTGACGAGCAGACGCGACAGGCCGATGAAGCCGAGGACGCGCGACTCGGTGAGGCCGAAGAGGAAGA
>DAOMFF010000364.1:0-1619 GCA_035429665.1 Azonexus sp. | reverse complement strand
CTCGGCCTCTGCCCGCTGCTGGCGGTGACCACCAACGCGGTCAACGGCATCATGCTGTCGCTGGCCACCATCCTCGTGATGGCGATCTCCAACGTTGCCGTCGCCTCGCTGCGCAACTTCATCCCGCACGAAATCCGCATCCCGGTCTTCATCCTGATCGTCGCCGCGCTGGTCACCGTCGTCGACCTGCTGTTCAACGCCAATCTGCACGAGCTCTACCTGGTCCTCGGCATCTTCATCCCGCTGATCGTCACCAACTGCATCGTGCTCGCCCGCGTCGAAGCCTTCGCCGCCAAGAACCCGCCGCTGCAATCGACCTTCGACGGCATCTTCATGGGCGTCGGCATGCTGTGGACCCTGGCCCTGCTCGGCGGCATGCGCGAACTGCTCGGCAACGGCACGCTGTTCGGCGGCATCGACATGGTCTTCCCGAGCCTGCAGCCGATCCAGCTGCTCCCGGAAAGCTACCCGGGATTCCTGCTCGCCCTGCTGCCGCCCGGCGCCTTCATCCTGCTCGGCTGCCTGATCGCCTGGAAGAACTGGATGGACGCCCGCGCCGCCCAGCGCAAGCCACGGCAGCCGGCGGCAGTGGCCGGCGCGCATTAGCTCCGCCACCGGCCCGTGGCGGTTTCGACCGGCCATCCGTGGCAGCCGAAGAGCGGTTCGCGGCAAGTCACCAACTTTTTTCGAGTCGGGTGACAACCAAAACGGGACCCGTGCGTTAATTACTTCCAAGTTTCATCTTGTCGAGGAATTTGCAGTGCGTTGGTTAATGGCCGCAGTTCTGACTGCGCTGACTTCATTGCTTGTCAATGCTGCCGAGCCGGTAGCCTTCGAGGCTCCCGCGGCAGACGTTGCCGCCGCGTTCGCGGAACAGGCGGTTACGGTCACACCGGTCCCGATGCCTGTCCCGGTAACCGAATTGCGAGTTAGCCCGGCGCGTGGCGCCGAGGTCCGTCAGACCAGACAGGCGAAGACTGCCAAGACCAGGAGCATCGAGAAATCGATGCTCTCCCGGACGGAACGCCATCAGGTCGCGTTGTTGGCGGCCAAACCAGTAGCCGGCACTACAGTTCTGCATACGCTGGTTGACGACGACGACTACGAGTACGGCGCCGAGGACCTCGATCTCCACCGCTCCTTCAGCCGCCCAAGGGTAGTCAAGGTAACCGATCAGGACGACGAGGACGACCTTCTCGCCATCCCGGAAACCGTGAAGCTCCGGTTGTACCTTGCCCGCATGAAAGCGGTTGAAGCGCTCGTGCTGGCCAGGGCGGCCGATGAACAGCCCGCCGGCAACGACGACCTCGCGGATACGGTCAAGCAGAGGTTGCTGCTGGCGCGCACGAAGGCCGTCCAGGCGCACCAGAAGAAGTTTTCGTAACCCGGGGCGGTTCAGAGTTGAACCGTTCGGAAGTCCGGATACCTCCCCTTGCCCGGAGTCCGATGCCATACCCTACCACTGGGTTCCTTAAGGTCGCCTGATCACCCGGGAGCCGGCTTTCCAGTTTCCGGGCGCAGTCGCTTGTCGCCTGCGTGAGCGACCAGGAACTCAGGCAGGCATCGCTTCATCTCCAGACTGCGCGAACAAGTGCCAGCGGCAATTGTTTAAATGCGAA
>DAOMFF010000363.1:0-1633 GCA_035429665.1 Azonexus sp. | reverse complement strand
TGCGTCAGCCAGATCTTTCGTTGGCCAGAGCCTTCTCGGTTATTTCGCGGTAGAGCCCCATCATCTTGGCCGCGATTTCCTGATGTTCAGGATGCCGTTCTATCAACGGCTGGATTTCCTGCGAGTCGGAGAAGACGTCCTCGAGGAAGGCAAGATCAAAATCGTCGAGGCGCTCACCCTTGTCGACCTTTTCCTTGAGGTCCAGGGCTCTTGGCAGGCGCTGGGTTTCGAAGCGCTCGATCAGCACGGCCAGCATGCCGGCGTCTTGTTGGGGATCCTTCATGGTCGTCTCCTGTAAGCGGTGAATGAACTTCGTTGAAATTGAAGTCTATCACCCGTCGGAGATCGGTGTCAGATCCCCCGCGCCTTTCGCGGCTTGTCCTTCAGCAGCGACGGTCCTGCGGGTTCCAGGAAAAGAGGGCGCGCGCGGCGTCGTTGAGTCGGCCGACCACGGGCGCGAGATTCGCCGACAGCGGCGCCGAACTTTCTTGCGGATTCCATGAGAACAGGGGGCGCAGCATTTCGCTGATGGCATGTGCGCCGGCGAAGGCACTCATGGCGGCGAGTCTCATGAGCAGTTGGATGCGCTCGGCAAACAGGCCGTTTATACGCTGAATTTCCGCGGCGCGTAGTTCGCGGGCCTGGCGTTCGATGGCGGGAATGTCGATCGGGTACATCATTAACTCCATTCAGTTCAGTGCAACATGGCACAGATGAACTTTAATTGCCTTCACCAAACATAACAATCCGGTATCCAGGAAAAACATTTGTGAATTTTGGTCCATAATTCGCGGCATGGACCGTTCCGCCGAAATGACCGCCTTTGTTCGCTCCGTCGATACCGGCGGGTTCTCGGCAGCCGCGCGCGAGATGGGTCTGACGCCCTCCGCCCTCTCCAAGCTGGTGACCCGCCTCGAGGACCGGCTCGGTGCGCGCCTGCTGCAGAGAACGACGCGGCGCCTGCACCTTACCCCCGAGGGCGAGGCCTTCTACCTGCGGTCGCGGCGCATTCTGGCCGACATGGATGAGGCCGAGGCCGAGGTGCTCGAAGCGGGCGTGCGCCCGCAGGGACTGCTGCGCCTGCATTGTGGCTCGGCATTCGGCATGCACCAGTTGGCGCCGGCAATCCCGCTGTTTCTCGAACGCCACCCGCAGGTGGAACTCGACATAACGATCAGCGACGAGCCGCTGGCGGCGGTGGAGGAGGGGGTCGATCTGGCGATCCGCATCGGAGCGCTCGACGAATCGTCGCTGGTGGCGCGGCGCATCTGCAGCCTGGAACGCGTGATCTGTGCCGCGCCGTCCTATCTGGCGCAACACGGCACGCCGCGCACGCCGGACGAACTGTACCAGCACAACTGTTTGTGGATCACCAGCCTGCCGGTCCTGCGGCGCTGGCCGTTCGATACCGACGATGGCATCCGCGTCGTCCATATCGACGGCAATGTCGTCGCCAACAATGCCGAGACCGTATTGCAACTGGCCGTCGCCGGGGTCGGCATCACCCGCCTGACCGATGTCATCGTCGGCGACGCCATCGGGCGCGGCGAACTGGTCCCCATCCTGAGCGAATGGCAACACGTCGAGCCGGTGCCGCTCTATGCGACCTATCCAAGCGGCCGCAATCTGTCGC
>DAOMFF010000362.1:0-1636 GCA_035429665.1 Azonexus sp. | reverse complement strand
TCAGGCTGATGTGGCCGGCGTGCAGGTTGCCCATGGTCGGCACGAAAACGACGCGACCGCGGCTCTTCAACGCCGTGCGCAGGTCGGCGATGCTGGAATGGATTCGCATTGTCGGGAACTCGCTCGGTGGTCAGCCGGTGTAGGTATGCTCGGGCGCCGGGTAGCTGCCATCCTTGACGGCGGCAACGGCCCGGGCAGCAGCATTGGCGATGCTGCTGGCGCCATCCATGAAGTTGCGGACGAACCTGGCTTTCTTGCCCGGCGGGATGTCGAAGGCGTCATGGACGACCATCACCTGCCCGGAGCAGTCCTTGCCGGCGCCGATGCCGATGGTGATGATGGATAAACTGGCGGTGACTTCGGCGGCGAGAGCGGCCGGGATCGCTTCGAGGACGAGCATCGTCGCCCCGGCGTCCTGCAGAGCCAGCGCATCCTCCTTGAGGCGCTGCGCGGCGGCTTCGCCCTTGCCCTGCACCTTGTAGCCACCGAGCGTATGCACCGACTGCGGGGTCAGGCCGACGTGGCCGCAGACCGGGATGCCGCGGCCGACCAGGAAGCCTACCGTGGCGGCCATTTCCCGGCCGCCTTCGAGCTTGGCCATCTGCGCCCCGGCCGCCAGCAGCGTGACGGCGTTACGGAAGGCCTGCTCCGGCGCTTCCTGGTAGCTGCCGAAGGGCATGTCGGCGATGATGAACGGGCGGTCGCTGCCGCGCTTGACCGCGGCGACGTGGTAGGCGATGTCGGCGACGGTGACCGGCAGCGTCGTGTCGTGGCCCTGGATGACGTTGCCCAGCGAATCGCCGATCAGCAGCGATTCGACGCCGGCGCCGTCGAGCAGGCGGGCGAAGCTGGCGTCGTAGCAGGTGAACATGGCGATCTTCTCGCCGGCCTGGTGGAGCTTGGCGAGGTCGGCCTGGGTCAGGCGGCGGGTGATGCTCTGAGCGGACATGGGTTGGCTATGAGCGGAAAACGAAATAGACGGCGCCAAGGATACACAGTGCCGCCCACAAATAGTCAAGCTTGAGCGGCTGATCCATGTAAAAAATGACGAAAGGCACGAAGACCGACAGCGTGATGACTTCCTGCAGGATCTTCAGTTGTGCGAGGCTCATCTCGCTGTTGCCGATGCGGTTGGCCGGGACCTGGATCAGGTATTCGAACAGCGCGATGCCCCAGGAGATCAGTGCCGCGATCCACCACGGATTTTCGTTGAGGTGCTTGAGGTGCGCATACCAGGCGAAGGTCATGAAGACATTTGACAGCCCGAGCAGAACCACGGTCTGCCACATTACCGGGATGTGCGTGCCGAACAGGGTCACAGGCGGACGATGCCCTGATTGGCGACCGCCGGCAGCCAGGCGGCGACGCTGCCACGGCCGGGGATCGTCAGGTCGGGGGCGATCTCGGCCAGCGGGCAGAGGACGAAGGCGCGCAGATGGAGTCTTGGGTGAGGCACGGTCAGGCGCGGCTGGTCGATTTCGCTGTCGTTGTAGAGCAGCAGGTCGAGGTCGAGGGTGCGCGGCCCGTTGCGGTCGCGACGGTGGCGTCCAAAACGGACTTCGAGATCGAGCAGGGCATCGAGCAGCGCTTCGGCACTGAGGGCGGTTTCCAGCGCTGCCGCGGCGTTGATGAAGTC
>DAOMFF010000361.1:0-1638 GCA_035429665.1 Azonexus sp. | reverse complement strand
GCGATGAGCTACCACGGCGCCAACGAGGTGGCGCCCAACTACAACGTGATGGGGCCGGTGAAGGCGGCGCTCGAAGCCTCCTGCCGCTACCTGGCTTACGAACTGGGACCGCAGGGTATTCGCGTCCACGCCATCTCGCCGGGGCCGCTCAAGACGCGCGCCGCCTCGGGGCTCAAGGACTTCGATCTCTTGCTCAACGAGGCGGCGCAGCGGGCGCCGCTCGGCGAACTGGTCGACATCATGGATGTCGGTTTCACCTGCGCCTTCCTGGCGACCCCCTATGCCCGCCGGCTGACCGGCAGCACGGTGTACGTCGATGGCGGCGTGAATATCATGGCTTGAGGCAACCCGGCAGGTTCGGGGCCAGGTTGCTGCCGCTTGATCAAATCTGGGCGACGCCTTCCAGCAATTGCTGCAGTTCGCCGCTCTGGTACATCTCCTTCATGATGTCGCAGCCGCCGACGAACTCGCCGTTGATATAGAGCTGCGGAATCGTCGGCCAGTTGGCGTACTCCTTGATGCCATTGCGGATTTCCTCGTCGGCCAGCACGTTGACCGTGACAAGGTCGCTGACCCCGCAGGCCTTGAGGATCTGCACGGAAGTTGCCGAAAAGCCGCACTGCGGAAAACGCGCGTCGCCTTTCATGTAGAGGACGACCGGGTTGTTGGTCACGGTTGAGTGGATGCGTTGCTGAACGTCGGACATGATTGCTCCTGATTGAAAGAAAGCCATGCTGACCCGGTCGCTGCCTGCCAGGTCGGGAAAGGTTGAGGCGCGTTGGAGCCCGGCAGCGGTCAATAAGTTCCGGCTCTCCGCACCCTGGTCGTGGCCGTGCTCGAAGAGCAGCCAACCGCCAGTTTTCAGATGATCGGGCGCGCCGGCGACGATGCGGCGGATGCAGGCCAGCCCGTCGGCGCCGTCGGTCAGCGCCAGTTGCGGCTCGAACGGCAGGCCGTCGCGTGTCAGATGCGGGTCGCCGGCAGCCACGTAAGGCGGATTGGCGACGATCAGGTCGAAGTGTTCCCCGGCGACCGGCATGAACCAGTCGCCCTGACGAAAATCGACCGGCGCCCCGAGCCGGGCGGCATTGGTGCGCGCGACGGAAATTGCCCCGGCCGAGAGGTCGACCGCGACGACAGCCACCGCCGGGCATTCCAGCGCCAGCGAAATGGCGACGATGCCCGAGCCGGTGCCGAGATCGAGCACCCGCGGTGCGGTCAGGCCGCGCAGTCTTTCGAGTGCGAGGTCGATCAGGACTTCGGTTTCCGGCCGCGGAATCAACACCGCCGGCGATACCTCGAAGACGCGGCCACGGAATTCGGCCTCGCCGACCAGATAGGCCAGCGGTTCGCCGCTTGCCCGGCGCTCGACCCAGGCCATGAACCGTTGGCCGGCCGCCGTGGCGACCGGCGTTTCCGGCCGTGCCAGCAGGTCGCCATGCGAACAGCCGGTGGCCTGTTGCAGCAGCAGGCGGGCATCGAGCCGGTCGATTTTCCGCCGTGCCGCGGTCAACGCCTCGAAAAGCGTCATTTTCAGTTTTGCTCGCCGAGTTCCGCCAGCAGGTCGGCCTGATGCTCGGCGGCCAGCGCGTCGAGAAGTTCGTCCATGTCGCCTTCGATGATCGTCGCGATCTTGTA
>DAOMFF010000360.1:0-1653 GCA_035429665.1 Azonexus sp. | reverse complement strand
CGAACGCTCACAGATCGCCTCAAAATCATGAAAAATAGCTAATGGACAATCTGGGATGTATCCACGACAGCAGCGTGCCACACTGACCATTACGCTCCTGGATGCGTTTGCCGACGGCGCCAATGACGACCGGGAACGTGTGCCGATGCGCCCCGTGCCGGAAACGCTCGGCGAATCAGGCGTAGCCGCTTTCGCGCGCCTCTCCCGGGAAGGTCTCCTCGCTCGTGCCTCTCTTGAAGTCGTAGCGGCAACGCTGAATGATGCCAAACACCGGCAGTTGGCCTACGAGACGGCGCTTCGTATCTCGTCGACCAGATGCTACAACTGGCTCGCCTCGACCCCGAGTCCGGACTGCCCGATCCGCAGCCGGTCGATCTGACGATGCTGGCTGAAGCCGTCTGCGCCGGTCTCGGGCACCAGATACTCGAAAAGAATCTCGATTTCGCGCTTGCTGCCGCCCCCGGCTGCATCGTCACCGGCCAGGCGGAATGGCTGCGCGTGCTGATCCGCAATCTGGTCGACAACGCCATCCGCTACACACCGGCCGGCGGCTCGGTGCGTGTCCGGGTAGCCGTCGCCAATGGTCGGAGCAACCTGAACGTCAGCGACAGCGGCCCCGGAATTCCCGCCGGTGGCCGGGATGCGGTCCTGCGCCGCTTCCATCGCCTGAACCGGGGAGAGCAGCCGACCGGCAGCGGGCTCGGACTGGCCATCGTCGCCCCGCATCGCCGAACTGCACGGCGCCGACCTGGAACTGGCGACCGCCCAAGACTTGCGCGGACTGCAGGCGACCGTCGTCTAGAAGGTGCGCAGCTAGCGACAAGCGCGACGGCCAGGGCTCCGGCCCGGCCGCCGATTACTCCGTCGTTTCGCCCGCCAGCGGCACGCCGAACTCGAACACCGAGCCCTTGCTCGGGCGCGAGCGGCAGCTGACTTGGCAACCGAGGGTCTTCGCCAGGCGCTTGACAATGGAAAGCCCGAGCCCCAGCCCCTTGGCCGGGTCGCGCTGCGGATTCCCGACCTGGAAGTATTCGTCGAAGATCGCTTCGATATGCTCTGGCGCGATGCCGATGCCGGTGTCCCAGACCTGGATCAAGGCGCGGTCGCCGCGGCTGCGCAGGGCAACGAGCACCCCGCCGGTCTCGATGTATTTGAAGGCGTTGTCGATCAGGTTGCGCAGCAGGTTCAGGAGCATTTTCTGGTCGGTGAACAGCACCAGCCCCTTCTGCGGGAAGAAGAATTTGAAACGCAGCCCCTTGACGCCGGCCAGCGGGGAAAACTCCGCATCGATCCGGTGGAATATTTCCGCGGCCGGAACCGGCCCCGGGCAAGACTGGACAGCGCCGGCATCGAACCTTGAAATCTCGAGCAGTTCCGTGAGGATGCCCGAGAGACTTTCAGCGGAACGCGAAAGATACTCGGCGATCCGCCTTTGCTCCGGGCTCAGTTCGGTCTTGCCCAGGGCATCCTGGAACAGGTTGATGGCCAGGATCGGTTGCCGCAGGTCATGGCTGGCCGCTGCGAGGAAGCGCGACTTGGCGCGACTGGCCTTTTCCGACTCGTCGCGCGCCTGCGCCAGCTGCCTGAGCACCTTCTCGCGCTCGGTCAGGTCGCGGCCGATCGCCAGGTAGCGGTCGCCCGGCAGGCGCTGGA
>DAOMFF010000359.1:0-1671 GCA_035429665.1 Azonexus sp. | reverse complement strand
TGGCGCTGATCGGCCAGGTCGCCAACGAATACCTGGCGTTGCGCAGCCACGATGCCGAAGTCGCCGTCAGCCAGGAGACCGTGACGTCGCGCGAGAACACCCTGCGCATCGTCCAGGCGCGCCTGGACGCCGGCGCCTCGTCGGCGCTCGAACTTGCCCAGGCCGAAAACTCCTTGGCCACCGCGCAGTCGCAACTGAGCCAGTTGAAGCGCCTGCGTGGCCTGTCGGAAAGCCAGATCGGCCTGCTCACCGGCCAACCCGGCCTGCAGATCCCGGTCAACCTGACGCCGCTGCCGCTACCGCCGGTGCCGCCGCCAGGCCTGCCCTCCACCCTGCTCGAAGCCCGGCCCGACGTGCGCCAGGCCGAGGAAAAGCTGATCGCCGCCAACGCCCGCATCGGCGTCGCCAAGGCTGCCTATTTCCCGGCCATCAGCCTGACCGGAACCTACGGCAGCGAGAGCATGGCGCTGTCCAGCCTGTTTACCGGCCCCGCCACCATCTGGTCGGCAGCGATCGGCCTCACCATGCCGATCTTCGACGCCGGCCGCACCGGCGCCCGCGTCGACCAGGCGAGCGCCGGCCAGAAGGAGATGCTGGCCAACTACCGCAAGACGATGCAGACGGCGTTCAAGGAAGTGAACGACGCGCTGGTCAGCCTGCGCGAACTGGCCGACGAGGAAGCCGCCAACATCGCCCAGCTGGACTCGGCGCGCCGCTCGCTGAAACTGTCCCAGGCGCGCTACGAAGCCGGCTATGTCGGCTTTCTCGAAGTGCTCGACGCGCAGCGGACGACGAATATTGCACAATTGACGTATCTGAACAGCCGCAAGAACCGGCTCGGCGCTGCCGTCGACCTGTTCAAGGCGCTCGGCGGCGGCTGGCGCGAAGACGCTTGAACGGCGCCGGCAAGTACGGGAGAGAGATAAATGGTCAGAAGAACCAAGGAAGATGCGCAGGAAACGCGCAACCGCATCCTCGACACCGCGGTCGAGGTGTTCAACCGCCAGGGCGTCGCCGAGACTTCGCTGAACGACATCGCCCGCGAGGCCGGCGTCACGCGCGGGGCGATCTACTGGCATTTCGCCAACAAGGTCAGCATGTTCGATGCAATGATCGAGCGCCTGGTCTGCCCGCTGATGATCAACGCCGAGGACCGCGACGCCCGGCTGGAAGCCGACCCGCTCGCCTTCCTCCGCGCCTCGACCGACGAATTCATCGGCAAGATGCTGAATGACGCCAGTTTCCGCAGCGTCTTCGAAATCTTCTGGCACAAGTGCGAATACATCGGCGAAATGGCCACCCTGCGCGACTCGCATCTGGAAGAAGGTGAAAACCACATCGACATCATCCAGCGCGCCTTCGCGCTGGCCCAGGAAATGGGCCAGATCGACCGCCGCCTGACGCCGCACCAGGCGACAATCGGCCTGATCGCCCTGCTTGACGGCCTGCTCTTCAACTGGACCAAGAAGCCCGAAATGTTTCCGCTGGCCAGCTATGCCCCCGCCATTCTCGACGCCTGGTTCACGGGACTCGGCGTCCCACCGAAGCATTGAATGATGTGCGCCGCGCCAGTTTTACGGCAAACCGGCGCCGCAGGCCGGCCGCCGGATTCGGGCGATCGGGACGCGACAGGCGTATAATGCCGCCCCATGTCTGAAATCAATACGTTAG
>DAOMFF010000358.1:0-1675 GCA_035429665.1 Azonexus sp. | reverse complement strand
AAGGCGCTGCAGTAAGCCGTTCCCACCATAGGAGCCATCCATGGCAATTTCTGTTCATTGTGACGTTGTCAGCGCCGAAGAGTCGATCTTCTCCGGCGAGGTCGAATTCGGGGTCTTCCCTGGCGAAGCCGGCGAGTTGGGCATCCTGCCGCACCACACGCCATTGCTCACCCGCATCAAGCCGGGCACCATCCGTCTCAAGGTGCAGGGGCAGAGCGATTTCGAGCTGGTCTATGTGTCCGGTGGCATGCTGGAAGTTCAGCCGGGCATGGTAACCGTATTGGCCGACACCGCCATACGCGCCCACGATCTGGACGAAGCCAAGGCGCTTGAGGCCAAGAAGCGTGCCGAGGAAGCTCTCGCCAATCGCCAGGCCGAAACGAACTACGCTTCCGCGGAAGCCGAACTCGCTCAGGCGATCGCCCAGTTGCAGGCAATCCGGCGCTTGCGCAACGCGATCCACTGAGTCGGAAGAAACCTCGGAAAGGGCAGCTTCGGCTGCCTTTTTTGTCTACGCCGGCGCTTCAGGAAGACAGCCGGGAAATCCGTTTCTCCAGACGCGCCAGATCATCGCGCAAGCGATCGACGTCGCCGCAAAAAAGATCCAATTCAGATGCCCGAGTAACCAGCGCCGATTCTTCAGTTGCGAATTCAGCCAGGTTGCTCCCCAGCCTCTGCAGCATCGAGCGCTGCCAGGCAAACCCCTCGCCAAGCAGCCGTGCGATCCTGTGGGCAGGGATATCTCCAACTACCTCGGCAAGGTCGGCCTCATAGTCCCAGCGCAGATTGCGGAAAACAAAGGCAAGCGTTTCGGCAAAATTCGCCGCCCCGCTGAGTTTTGCCGATGCCAGAACGCCCGCCGCATCGAACAGCAGGCGGGCGGGCGCATCGGCGGGGAAGGCGACAGTCACCGAAGGCGACTCCTCGGTACTGGCAGGGCGCAGAGATCCGCTCTCGGTCACCGTCATCGGCAGTGGAGCGGGGCCGCCCTCGATACGGAACGTCTGCCCGGCGTACGGCCCAAGACGCTGGCGCGCCCAGTCCTCGCGTGCCAGGAGGTGGTTCAGGACGGGAACCAGCAGGTCGACCAGCGCCGCCATCAGTTCAACTGCTGGATACCGGCAACGACCCAGCCGCGGCTGCCATCGACAGGCCTGGTCAGGTGCCAGACTTCGTCGAAGGGCAGGGCGGCACCCTCGAGGTTTTCCCGGATCAGCCCGTGAAAGCGAACACTGGCAATATGTCGGGCGGGTTCGCTGACGACTTCGAGCAGTTCCGCCTCCAAGGCGGTGATATCGGTGGTTGGTGCGGCACTTTGGCGACCGGCAATCTCCATGCTGACCTCGGCGAACATTTCCGGCGACGTGAATTCACGAATGTCGTCGAGGTTGCCGGCATCGCTGGCCGCCTGCAGGCGGAAGAAGTTGAGCTTCGCAACGGCGAGAAAACCTTCCTGATCGAACCCTGCGGGAATCGCCCTCTGGTCCGGTTGTGCGCCGCGCGGCTCCGCGGACTGCGCGGCGGCCGGCGCGAACCCAGGCTCTGTCGTTGGGCCCATGCCAGGACCGCCAACCCCCGCGTACTGCAGCGGTTCGCTCGGCGAGCCGAACCCTGTTGCGCGCTTGCGCAGGAGGATCCGGAACACGACGACCACCGCCGCGATCAGCAGCACGAT
>DAOMFF010000357.1:0-1677 GCA_035429665.1 Azonexus sp. | reverse complement strand
GTCCGGAAGGGCAGCGCTCCGCGCTGACCCTGCGCGTGACGGCGGCGGTGACCAGTCTCTGCCCCTGTTCGAAGAAGATCTCCGACTACGGCGCCCACAACCAGCGCTCGCACATTACGGTGGATGCGAAACTGCGCTCGCCGATGGCGATCGAGGAACTCGTCCGCCTGGCCGAGGACGAGGCATCGTGTGAAGTCTTCGGCCTGCTCAAGCGCCCCGACGAAAAGTGGGTGACCGAACGCGCCTACGACAATCCGAAGTTCGTCGAGGATCTGGTGCGCGACATCGCGCTGCGCCTGATGCGCGAGCCGCGTATCGCCGAATGGAAGGTCGCCTCGGAGAACTTCGAGTCGATCCACAACCATTCGGCCTATGCCGAACTTTTCGGCTCCAACGAATAGGAGACCACGATGAAAGACAAACAACGCATCGCCGTCGTCGGCGCCGGCATCTCGGGCCTTGCCACCGCCTGGCTGCTCGGCCGCCGGCACGAGGTGACCCTGTTCGAGGCCGGCAATTACCTCGGCGGCCACACCAATACCGTCGACGTCACGCTCGAAGGCAAGACGCACCCGGTCGATACCGGCTTCCTCGTCTTCAACGAGAAGACCTATCCCAATCTGATCGCGCTGTTTGCGCTGCTCGGTGTCGACAGCGTCGAGACCGAGATGTCCTTCGCGGTCAGCCTGGAGAATCCCGACATCGAATGGTCGGGCAGCAATCTGGCCACGGTCTTCGGGCAGAAGCGCAATCTGGTGCGCCCGCAGTTCTGGAGCATGCTCTCCGATATCCTGCGCTTCAACCGCGAAAGTGTCGCCTGGCTGTTGTCGCACCCCGACAACCAGCGCAGCCTGCGCGACTTCCTGAGTGAAGGACGCTACTCGTCGGCATTTTCGGAATGGTACCTGCTGCCGATGGCCGCCGCGATCTGGTCATGCCCGACCGGCCAGATGCTCGATACGCCGCTCGCCACCTTTGTCCGCTTCTGCCAGAACCATGGCCTGTTGCAGGTCTTCGACCGCCCGCTGTGGCGCACGGTGAAGGGCGGCGGCCGCGAATACGTGCGCCGGATCGCCGCCCAACTCGACGACATCCGCCTCGCCTGCCCGGTGAACGCCGTGACCCGCGAGGGCGCCGGACTGCGCGTGACCCACGCTGGTGGCAGCGAGCATTTCGACCAGGCGGTGATGGCCTGCCACAGCAACCAGGCGCTTGCCATTCTCGGCTTCACGGCCAGCGACGCGCAGCGCGAAGTGCTGGCGGCGATCCGCTATCAGCCCAACCGCGCCGTCCTGCACAGCGACCGCGCCCTGCTGCCGCGTGACGAGAAACTGTGGTCGGCCTGGAACTACGCTGCCGGCAGCGGCACGCCAGGCGACCAGCCGGTAGCGGTTTCCTACCTGATCAACCGCCTGCAGCCGCTGCCGTTCGCGACGCCGGTGGTCGTCACCCTCAATCCGGCGCGTGAGCCCGATCCGGCCAGGGTCATTGCCGAATTCGACTATGCCCACCCGATCTTCGACGGCCCGGCCATCGCCGCCCAGCAGCGCCTGGAGGGCATCCAGGGCGAGAACGGTATCTGGCTGGCGGGCGCCTGGGGCAGCTACGGATTCCACGAAGATGGCCTCAAGTCGGCCCTGCGCGTCGCCAACGCCATGGGCATCCATGCCCCGTGGC
>DAOMFF010000356.1:0-1684 GCA_035429665.1 Azonexus sp. | reverse complement strand
CGACGAGCAGCGATTCGGCGGTGTTGCAGGTGCCGTAGCGCTGGGTCTTGGCGTTTTCGACGATCTTCAGCGCCTTGTTCGGATCGGCTTCCTCTTCCAGATAGACGTGGCAGTTGCCGTCAAGGTGCTGGATCATCGGCACGCGCGATTCGGCCAGCAGGCGGGCGATCAGGCCCTTGCCGCCGCGCGGCACGATGACGTCGACGAATTCGCGCATGGTGATCAGCTCGCCGACGGCGGCGCGGTCGGTGGTGTCGATGACCTGCACGGCATCGGACGGCAGCCCGGCGGCCTGCAGGCCTTCCTGAACCAGCGCGGCGATGGCGCGGTTGGAGCGGATCGCTTCCGAGCCGCCGCGCAGGATGGCAGCGTTGCCCGATTTCAGGCACAGCGCGGCGGCATCGGCTGTGACGTTCGGTCGCGCTTCGTAGATGATGCCGATGACGCCGAGCGGCACGCGCATCTTGCCGACCTGGATGCCGGACGGCCGGTACTTGATGTCGGTCATCTCGCCGATCGGGTCGGCCAGCGTGGCGACTTGCTCGACGCCTTCGGCCATGTTGTCGACGCCCTTGTCGGACAGCGTCAGGCGGTCGAGCATGGCGGTTTCGAGGCCGGCGGCGCGGGCAGCGGCCAGGTCTTCGGCATTGGCGGCGAGCAGCGCCGCCTTGTCGCGGCGGATGGCGGCGGCGATGTGGAGGAGGGCGGCGTTCTTCTCGGCAGTCGTCGCCCCGGCCAGTCGGCGGGAAGCGGCACGCGCCTGGCGGCCGACGGTCTGCATGTATTCCTTGATGTCCATGATGGTTTTCGTGTGGGCAATAGAGCATTATAACCAGCAAATTTAGGGGGAACTTCCGGAAGCGGGAAAACTCATATTGCCAATTACAATACGGGCGTGCAACGGGGACAAGATGGCTGAAAAACTGATTTTGCCGGCGGAGGCTAGGGTTTGCGCAACATGTAGCTACTGGGACGGCGAACGCCAGGTAGACACCGAAATGAAGTTGGTTGTGGTGGCCATGAATTGCCAGGGCGAGTGTTTGGCGCAGGCAGTGCACAAGCATGGCATTACCGATGTGCGCAGCGAATGCGATTGCATGTGGGAAGACCTCGAACCTGACGATGCGGTCACGGCGAAGTAACTAGTTCTGCGAGCCGAGGCTGAGGCCGAGGCGCAAAAACTTCTCCCAGACGTTGCCCTGACCGATGCCCTTGGCGAGCCGGTCGATCCTTCCCGCCTGATGCATTGCAGATTCGAGTGTCGCGGTCGACAGCCTTTGCAGGGCTTTTTTCACCGGGTTCGCGCGCGGTCCCCAGACCTTGGCTTCCTTGAGCAGCATTTCGAGCGGCCGGCCGCGATCGAGGCCGCCGCGGATCAGCGTCAGGGTGCGGATTTCCTCGCTCATCGCCCACAGCACCAGCGGCGGCGGCTCGCCTTCATGCATCAGGCCGTCGAGTGTGCGCCACAACCGGGTGACGTCGCCGGCGAGCAGGGCCTCGCGCAGGCCGTCGATGTCATAGCGGGCGACATTGAGCACGGCTTCGCGAATTTGTTCCAACGACAGCGCGCCGGGCGGGTAGAGCAGGCCGAGTTTCGAGATTTCCTGGTGCGCGGCGAGCAGGTTGCCCTCGACGCGCTCGGCGATGAATTTCAGGCTGTCGAGGTCGGCGCTCTGCTGCTGGC
>DAOMFF010000355.1:0-1688 GCA_035429665.1 Azonexus sp. | reverse complement strand
AATCGCCGTTCAGCACCAGGTTGCTGCCGCCGCCGAGGACGAAGCGCGGCGTTTCCCGCAGTTCGGGGGCGGTGAGTTGCGCGGCTTCGTCGATGCTGGCGTAGCGCGCCGCCCGGCCCGCCAGGGCAAGAGTATTGCGCGCCGCGAGATCGACGCAGTGCCGCAGGATCACAGCAATGGCGCCAGCCAGTATTCGGCGTCCTTGAGACTCATGCCCTTGCGCCCGGCCCAGTCTGCCAACTGGTCATGGCCGATCTTGGGGATGGCGAAATACTGCGCCGCCGGGTGGCCGATGTAGAAGCCCGAGACGGAAGCGGCCGGGGTCATGGCGCAGGATTCGGTGAGCCCCATGCCGGCGTTGGCCGGCGCGTCGAGCAACGCGAACAGTTCGCGCTTGGCGGTGTGGTCGGGGCAGGCCGGATAGCCGGGAGCGGGGCGGATGCCCTTGTATTGCTCGGCGATCAGCGCTTCGTTGTCGAGGCTTTCGTCGCCGGCATAACCCCAGTAGTGGGTGCGCACGCGCAAGTGCAGCCATTCGGCGGCGGCTTCGGCGAGGCGGTCGGCGAGGGCCTTGAGCATGATAGCCGAGTAGTCGTCGTGGGCTGCCTCGAATTCGGCGATCAGGCCTTCGATGCCGAGACCTGCGGTAACCGCGAAGGCGCCGACGTAATCGCGTTCGCCGACATAATCGGCCAGCGCGACGTTGAAACGGCCCTTCGGCTGCTTGTGCTGCTGGCGCAGGCCGACCCAGCGGGTCAGCTCGCGGCTGCGCTCCTCGTCGGCGTAGATGACGATGTCTTCATTCTTGCCGCGGGCCGGGTAGAGACCGAAAACGGCACGGGCGGTCAGCCAGTTTTCGCTGACGATGCGGGCCAACATGGCCTTGGCGTCGGCGTAGAGCTGGCGGGCCGTTTCGCCGACCACCTCGTTTTCCAGGATGGCCGGGTAGCGGCCGGCCAGGTCCCAGCTCTGGAAGAAGGGCGACCAGTCGATGAAGAGGGCGATGTCCTCGAGTTCAAGCGTGATCACCTGCAGCCCGAGCTGGTTCGGGATGACCGGGGCGTAGGGCTGGTTCCACGTGAAACGGTTGGCGCGCGCTTCGGCCAGCGAAACCAGCGTGGCGCCCTTGCGGCCGGCATGCTCGGCGCGGACGCCGGCATATTCGGCGACCATTTCCTGTTTGTAGGCGGCGCTCTGCTCGGCGGACAGCAGCTTGGTGGCGACGCCGACGGCGCGCGAGGCGTCCGGCACGTAAACCACGGCGCCATCGGTGTTGGGGGCGATCTTGATCGCCGTGTGGGCGCGGCTGGTCGTCGCGCCGCCGATGAGCAGCGGCTGCTTCATGTTCAGGCGCTGCATTTCGCTGGCGACGTGGGCCATTTCCTCGAGCGACGGGGTGATCAGGCCGGACAGGCCGATGATGTCCACCTTGTGCTCGCGCGCCGCCTTCAGGATGTTGTCGCAGGAAACCATGACGCCGAGGTCGACGACGTCGTAGCCGTTACAGCCGAGGACGACGCCGACGATATTCTTGCCGATGTCGTGCACGTCCCCCTTGACCGTCGCCATCAAGATCTTGCCCTTGGAGCCGAGGCCGGTGCGAGATTTCTCGGCTTCGATGTAGGGCAGCAGATGGGCGACCGCCTGCTTCATGACGCGGGCCGATTTGACGACCTGCGGCAGGAACA
>DAOMFF010000354.1:0-1702 GCA_035429665.1 Azonexus sp. | reverse complement strand
ATCGAAATCCTCAACACCGATGCCGAAGGCCGCCTGATCCTGTGCGATGCGCTGACCTATGCCGAGCGTTTCAAGCCGGACACCGTCATCGACGTCGCGACGCTGACCGGCGCCTGTGTCGTCGCCTTGGGCGGCGTCGCCAGCGGCCTCTTCGCCAACCGCGACGCGCTGGCCCATCAACTGCTTGCTGCCGGCGACGAGGCACACGACCGCGCATGGCACATGCCGCTGTGGGACGATTATCAGGAGTTGCTGAAGAGCCCGTTCGCCGACATGGGCAACATCGGTGGCCGCTGGGCCGGGGCCATTACCGCCGCCTGTTTCCTGTCGCGCTTCACCAAGAAATTCAAGTGGGCGCACCTCGACATCGCCGGCACGGCCTGGAAGTCGGGAGTCGACAAGGGCGCCACGGGGCGGCCTGTCGCCCTGCTTACCCACTACCTGCTGCAACACGCCGGCCAGCTGAATTGACCCAGGTCTTTTTCTACCATGGCGCGTCGGACAAGATCGCCGCCGCCTGTGCGCTGCTCGGCGGAGCCTACGCCAAGAACAAGCCGGTACTGGTCTACGCACCGGAAAATGACGTCGCCAGCGACGTCGACCGCATGCTGTGGACCCATTCCGCGCTGAGTTTTGTGCCGCACTGCCGGAGCGGGTCTCCCCTCGCCGGCGAAACCCCGATCCTGATCACCGACAATCTTGATCAACCGCCGCAGGACGACCGCCTGATGAATCTCAGCCAGGTCATTCCCCCCGGTTTCTCGCGTTTCCACAGCCTGATCGAGGTAGTGGGCCGGGAGGAGGCCGACCGCAGCGGCGCCCGCGATCGTGTCAAGTTCTACAAGGATCGCGGTTATGAGGTCCGCTATTTCGACCTCGGCGAGCGTTAGGGAAAAGCCAATGAGCAGTCCCATCCTTGCCCGTGCCGACAAATTGATGCGGCGGCGAAGTTCGCGAAGCGCCGAAAACGACGACGTGCCGGTTCTTGTCGACGCCATCGACCCGGATACGGACATCCCGGTTCTGCTCGATGCCGAGCCTGCCGCTGCGGCTCCCGAACCACCCCCCGAAATGAAACCCGCGGCAGAGCCGCAAGCAGGCGTCGCGCTTGACGGAGAGATGCTCGACATCATCGCCCACGAACTGACCCGCCGCGTCAGCGAGCGGCTGGCGGCAGAACTCCCCGGCATCATCGAATCCACCGTCCGCGATTTCCTGGCCGAGCCGGAAATACTCGCCGTGATCCAGCCGCGCGACTGAGATCGCGGCGAAGCCGGGGCGGCGCTCCGGTATAATTTCGGGTTTTCCCCTTTCATTCCAGACAGATGGAACTCGCAAAAGCTTTTGAGCCGGCGGATATCGAACGCCGCTGGTATCCCGAGTGGGAATCCAGGAATTACTTCGCCGCCGGGGTCGACCGCAGCAAGACCGACAATTTCTGCATTCTGCTGCCGCCGCCCAACGTTACCGGCACGCTGCACATGGGGCACGGCTTCAATCAGACGCTGATGGACGCGCTGACGCGCTATTACCGGATGCGCGGCCACAACACGCTGTGGCAGCCGGGCACCGACCACGCCGGCATCGCGACGCAGATCGTCGTCGAGCGCCAGCTGGACGCCCAGGGCATTTCGCGCCACGACCTCGGCCGCGAGAAATTCCTGGAAAAGGTCTGGGAATGGAAGGACTACTCGGGCGGCAC
>DAOMFF010000353.1:0-1728 GCA_035429665.1 Azonexus sp. | reverse complement strand
CCCAGCCGTTAGCTGGCATCCTGCCCTGTGGAGCCCGGACTTTCCTCCCGATACTCGCGTATCCAGCGATTGCCTGGCCGACTTTCCAGTAGGCATTATCGCACGCCGGATCGGCGCCGACGCACCGCCGATTGCCGTCCGGCTTGCCTGGAGGGGCCAAGCCGCGTAAGATTCGCCCGCGCGTTGCACCAGACTTGCGCAACGCTGCCGTTCTGCCCCGCGTAAATGCCCTTCTTCCGCTTGCGCTTTCGCCCCGCGAACCGCCAGCACCCTGACTGAACATTTCCCCTGCGCAAGCGCCGTCTGACTGGTCGCCCGACCACGCCCGGGGATTACCTCGCCATTGAGCCGAAGCGCTCGCCGCCGACGCGGCGCGGTTCTCCCTGAACTGTCATCTGTTGTACTGACTGGAGCAAGATTACTTGGCAAAAGAAGAACTGCTTGAAATGCAGGGCGTCGTGAACGACGTCCTCCCCGACACCCGCTTCCGGGTCACGCTGGAAAACGGTCACGAACTCGTCGCCTACACCTCCGGCAAGATGAAGAAGAACCACATCCGCATCCTGGTCGGCGACAAGGTCACGCTCGAACTCTCGCCCTACGATCTGAACAAGGGCCGCATCACCTTCCGTCACATCGAAGCCCGCGGCAACACACCGCCACCTCCGCCGCGCCGCCGCTACTGAACCCGGCCGGCGGAAACCGGCAGCGCTGTCTGGTCGACCACCCGCCGTAGCACGAAGCTCGAATGCACGCCGGTCACGCCGGGAATGCGCGTGATGCGGTTGAGCAGAAGGTCCTGGTAGGCGTCCATGTCGCGCACCACGACCTTCAACTGGTAATCGGCGTCCTGCCCGGTAATCAGCAGGCATTCCAGCACCTCGGAATTCTCGGCGACCTGCGCCTCGAAGTTGGCGAAGCGCTCCGGCGTGTGCTGGTCCATCGAGATGTGGATCAGTGCCATCAGCGACAACCCGAGCTTTCGGGAGTCGAGCAGCGCGCGATAGCCAGTGATCAGTCCCGACTCCTCGAGGGCGCGCAACCGCCGCAGGCAGGGCGACGGCGACAGGCCGATGCGGTCGGCAAGATCCTGGTTGCTGATGCGCCCATCCTGCTGCAGGATTTCAAGAATGTGCCGGTCGTAGCGATCGAGTTCCATTTAATTGCTCAATAATTCAAAACCACGAAAGTATCTGCTGACTCTACCATAAAGCAGCATACAAAACGCAAGCACCTGCCGGCACCTTTTCCCTAGAATTTCGTTCATCCAAACGATTTTCAGGAGCGCCACCATGTTGCACAACCCCGACAGCAAGTACCGTTCTTTTGCCCCGGTCGGACTCGTCGACCGCAACTGGCCGAACCGCGTCATCACTCAACCGCCAATCTGGATGAGCACCGATCTGCGCGACGGCAACCAGGCGCTGTTCGAGCCGATGAACGGCGAGAAGAAGATGCGCATGTTCAGGACGCTCTGCGATATCGGCTTCAGGGAAATCGAGGTCGCCTTCCCGTCGGCGTCGCAGACCGAATTCGACTTCGTGCGCGGCCTTATCGAAGGCGACCACATCCCCGATGACGTCAGCATCGAGGTGCTGACGCAGGCGCGCGAACATCTCATCCGGCGCACAATGGAATCGATCCGTGGCGCGCGCAAGGCCATCGTTCACGTCTACAACGCGACTTCAAAAACATTCCGCGACAACGTCTTCGGCATGAGCAAGGCCG
>DAOMFF010000352.1:0-1732 GCA_035429665.1 Azonexus sp. | reverse complement strand
GAGATGCCGCCCCCCGGCGCCAGCACGTGGCCCTCGACCGAACTGCCGACGCCGTAGGGAATCACCGGCACGCCATGCCGGGCACAGAGCTCGACGACCAGCGCGACCTCTTCGGTGCTTTCCACCATGATGACGCCGTCAGGCAGGGCGGGCTCGTGGATCGACTCATCGCGTCCGTGCTGCAGGCGGGTCGAATCACCGCAGGAGAAGCGGGGGCCGAAATGTCCGGCGAGCGATTGCCGGACGGCTGGCGGCAACGACGAAGCGTGCATCGCTTCGCTAAGGGGAAAGAAAGCGGGTGGCGTTGTCGAGGTCACTTTGCGCGCGGCCATCGTGCAGTGCGTTGACGAACTTCCGCCAGACCAGGTCGGGCTCGCCGATCTGGAATCCGTAGCGGTGGCTACCCTCGGATTGCACATCCTGGACGCTGCGTACCAGCAGCACCGACGTCTCCAGGCGGCCAAGCTGGATCAGGGCGGTGAGCCAGGTATCGACCTCCACCGGTTGCTCGGTACGCGCGCGGAACCCGTAGCGTGAAACCTCGCTGACTTCGATCGGAATTGCTGCCTCCTTGCCATCGGGCGATGACAGGCGTCCGGGGCACTTGACCGAAAAGCGCCGGTGCTGGCGGACCATCGACCTGTCGGCCGGCTGTGGCAGCGGCGGCAATACCTGCCGGTAGTCCGGCAGATCGTAGATGATGTGCAGCAGCGCCTTCATGCGCTCGCTCAGGTTGGCGAAGACATGCGTCTTCCGGTTAAAGAAGTAGTCGATCAGATCCGGGGTCATGACCGGATCGTTGGTCGTGAAGAAGCGGCGGTTGGGCATCTCGATGTTGGGCAATTGCATGGCGACGAAATAGTGGTGCAGATTTCGCCGCAGCGGCCTTTCCCCATAGCACTTGCGCAGGATTTCCGGCGCGTGCTTGAGATCCAGCGTGGCGCCGACCGCCGGCGCGCCATTGACGAAATCGTAGCTGGCGATGACGTTCGCCGACAGGCGGCGGAAGAAGAGCAGTGATTCATAGGTCTCGATATGCCGCGGATTGACCGCGATGACCAGGTGCCGCGTGTCGAAGAAGTTTGTGCAGTACTCATACAGGCACTTCATCAGCGGCATCAGGATCATCCCGCCCTGCTGCTGAAAAGCGGGATGGATCGCCAGCCCCGACACCTCGGCAATGTCGCCGTGTTTGGCGCGCACGCAGGTCAGGTCGAAAACCCGCTGCAGTGGCAGGCCGATGGCGCTCTCGCGAATCAGCGACAGCGTCCCGACGACCTTGTTGTCGAACAGCGCGCACAGCGTGGTCGTCGTCGGAAGGGCGTTATAGATGCTTACCCGCATCCCGGAAGGGTCGGGCTCCATGTAGCCGTGCCTGACATAGGCATCATGCAACAGCCGGAAACAGGCCTCGAGTTCTTCGCGGGTTTCGGCGATCTTGAAGACCAGTCGCGGGCTCGGAGCGGGATCGTAATGCGCGAAGAAGCGCAGGACGCGATATCTCTTCCGGCGCGGAAGCGGCAGAAGAAATTGCCGAACCGCCCGGTCGGTGAGATCCTTCAGGAGCCGGATGGGCCGCATCGCGAATGCCAGAATATTGTCCTTGCCTTGTATCATCATAGCACCTTGTTATTGACACGGCTCCGGCGGCTCCGGACAATCGCCTGTCACAATCGCTTCCTCGTATTACCGACCCGTCAGGAGAAACCTCGATGCAAGCCAAGCTTTCCGT
>DAOMFF010000351.1:0-1755 GCA_035429665.1 Azonexus sp. | reverse complement strand
CCGGAGGAAATGCCGACCAGCAGGCCTTCCTCGGTCGCCATGCGGCGGGCGATGGCGAAGGCGTCGTCGTTCTTGACGCGGATCACCTCGTCGTAGATCGCCGTATTCAGCACCGCCGGCACGAAGCCGGCGCCGATGCCCTGGATCGGGTGCGGCCCTTTCTGGCCGCCGGACAGCACCGGCGAGGCATCGGGTTCGACAGCGACGATCCGGACGCCCGGCTTGCGTGCCTTCAGCACTTCGCCGACACCGGTCACCGTGCCGCCGGTGCCGACGCCGGAAACGAAGATGTCGACCTGGCCGTCGGTATCGTTCCAGACTTCCTCGGCCGTCGTGCTGCGGTGAACGGCCGGATTGGCCGGATTTTCGAATTGCTGCGGGATGAAGTAGCGCGGGTCGGCCGCCGCCAGTTCCCTGGCCTTGGCGATGGCGCCGCCCATGCCGTCCGGCCCCGGCGTCAGGATCAGCTCGGCGCCGTAGGCCTTGAGCAGCAGCTTGCGCTCGCGGCTCATGGTTTCCGGCATCGTGAAGGCGCACTTGATGCCGCGCGCGGCGCAGACCATGGCGAGGCCGATACCGGTATTGCCGGAAGTCGGCTCAAGGACGACGGTATCGGGGCCGATCTTGCCGGCGGCCTGTGCCGCGTCGAGCATCGAGACCGCGATGCGGTCCTTGACGCTGTGGCCGGGATTGAAGAATTCGAGCTTGGCGACGATGGTGGCGCCGCAGCCTTCGGTAACACGATTGAGACGGACCAGCGGGGTATTGCCGACCAGTTCGGTGACGTCGTTGGCGATTTTCATCTTGAAGCTCCGATTGAGAGTTGAGAATTGTAGGCGACTCTGTTGCTGCTGTGGGTGGCCCGGCAATCGGCCTGCGGCTCGCCGAACAATGCGCCCTGGCCCAATTCGACAGTGGCATTGCGGGCGGATTCATATTGCCGACGACTTGCGATCCCCGATTGCAGCAAGGTCGCCCTGCCCTGACGGAGCAACGCGACCGACTCGTCTGTCGCGCCGTCCGGGAGCCGGATGATATCCGGCGCAAGTTGCAGCGCCTGCATCGCCGCGAGCGGGCTCTCGATGCCGCACAAGGCCAGGCGGTAGCCGCGTTGCCGGTAACTGTCGAGAGCCGCGGCCAGATGTGCGCAGCCAGCGAGTTGGCAGTGGTCCAGTTCGAGAACAATGTCCTCGGGGGCCAGCCCGCAGCGCTTGAGGATCGCCTCGAAAACCAGGCCATGCTGGCTGTTGACCGCACGCAGGTGCCGGGCGTGCACCGGCAGGAGCAGAAAACCCCCGGCATGACGGCTCTGGGCCAGAAAATTGAGGGTGTGCAGCGTGCGAACCAGGCGGTCGAACGGGACAATCGTCGCCGGCGTCGCGCTTCGGGCATAGGCGTCCTCTTCACTGACGGTGCGGCCGTCATCGTGACGGGTGGCCAGGCTGGCCTGATGCCCGACAATGCGTTCATTGCGCAGGTCGACAATCGGCTCGAACAGCGAGCCGAGATGCAGTCCGTCGTGCCAGGCGGCGATATACCCTCCCTGGTCATAGAGCGTACTGTCGCCGTCGCTGACAGCGGCATTGAAATAGCGGATCAATTCACCGAGCGGCATGGCGCCTCCTATTTTTTCAGGTAAATCTGGTCGAAGGTGCCGCCGTCGGCGAAGTGCGTTTTCTGCGCCTTCTGCCAGCCGCCGAAGGTGTCGTCGATGGTGATCAGCCTGATCTTCGGGAACTGGGCGGCGTACTTGCC
>DAOMFF010000350.1:0-1759 GCA_035429665.1 Azonexus sp. | reverse complement strand
GTGATGATCAGCAGGCCATAGACCACGAGCCACAGCGCGGTGAACCAGAAGGTGCGGATCTGCCAGCGGAAATGGCTTTCCAGCCAGGTGCCCTTGACGTCGCCGCGCTTCAGGTAATTGATGAAGACGGCGATCAGCGACGGCAACCCGAAGACGAAGCCGCCGGCAACCGTCGACGCGGAAGTCACGCCGACCAGCACGGCGATGGCGTGCAGGCCGTAGATGATGTGGGTGAGTTGCACCAGCGACGGGCGGACGCCTTGCTGATTCGGGGTGGGGACAGGTTCCTGCATTTTCAGTTCTCCGGAAGGGATTTTTGTAGAAACAGCGCGTGCCCGGCGGCGGGGTCGAGCACGTAAGGGGCGAAGCCGGCGCGTTGGTAGGCGGCCAGCGCCCGCGTGTTGTTGGACAGGACTTCCAGCGTCAGCTTGCAGCAGCCGAGTTCGCGCGCCCGCTTCTCGGCCCAGTGCAGCAGCGCCTGGCCGGCGCCCTGCCCGCGCCGCTCGGCGCGGGTGACGATGTCGTGGATGTTGAGCAACGGCCGGGCGGCGAAGGTCGAGAAGCCGGCGAAGCAGTTGATCAGGCCGACCGCCTCATCGCCGGCGAAGGCCAGGGCACTGTGGAAGGTGGGCAGGTCCTTCAGTTCCCGTACCAAATGGGCCTTGGCGTAAGCGGAAAGCCCGGCGCCGCCACCCATCGGGTCGCAGGCGTAGTGGTCGAGCAGTTCCAGCCAGGCTTTGGAAATGGCCTCGTTTTGGAGGTCGACCGCAACGATGCGCAATGCCATCAACTGTCTCCGAGTCCCGGCGCGATCAGGTGAAGGCTGGGGAAATAGCTACGATAGCGGCCAACATCGCGCGTCAGCAGGCGCCAACCTTCCACCGAGGCATGCCCGCCAATCAGGAAATCGGGCAGCACGCCGCTGCGCAAGCCGCCCCGTTGGCGATAGTGCAGGAACGCCTTGCCGGCGAGAAACAAGGCCTCACGCGGCATCGACGCGACCGGCATCGCCACGGCGGCCAGCACGACTTCGACTTCCTCGATGCGGGCATAGCCAATCGAAAACTCGGCATAGATCACCGGGTTGATCGTCAGCGTGTCGGTCAGGGCCAGTCGCTCGAGTTGCTGTTGCGACCAGTCTGCCCAGTCCGGGTCGCTCTCCGCCACGTCGAGCAGAATGTTGGTATCGACGAGGATCATCGAGGCAAGCACCGGTGAAGAAATCGTAGCGAGCGCACCGAGTGCGGGGCGGAAGGAGCGCAACGACGAGACATGTCGATTGGATAAGCGAGGAGCGAGCACCGCCCAACGAAGCAATCGGCACGCGCAGTAAATTTATTCACTGGCGCTCAGGCTTCGCCGCGCGTCAGGGCCAGTATTTGGTCCGTGCTCATGCTGACCGTCGCCGAACCGCGCAAGGCAGCAAAGCGCGCGGGGCGCGAAGGCACTTCGGCGTCGGCACGCACAAGACGCACCGAACCATCGGCCTGCGGAATGAAGTCGATCCTGCTGCCGGCAGCCAGTCCGAGCAGATCGCGTATCGGTTTGGGGATCGTGGCCTGGCCTTTTTGGGTGACGACAGTCGACATGGTATTACCTGAAGAATTCGAGTATTACCATGTTAATGCGCCGCAGGGCGAGGCACAAGTGATCGCTACAGCCCCAACTCGCCCCACATCGCATCGACGCGCTTCTTAACATCGCCATCCATGACAATCGGCCGCCCCCATTCGCGGGTCGTCTCGCCCGGCCACTTGTT
>DAOMFF010000349.1:0-1768 GCA_035429665.1 Azonexus sp. | reverse complement strand
GGTGCAGCCGACTGGCCGGTCAGTTCGGCATAGCGCTTGCGGTCCGCATCGTACTTGGCCTGGATGCTGGCCAAGTCCTTCCTCTTGACGTCAAGAAGTTCCTGCTGCGTCTTGATTTCGTGGTCGGCGTCGCGCAACCCCTTGGCCACGTCGGGAGGCAGAGACTTCTTCTTGTAGAACTCGGCCTCATCCTCGAACTTCTTGCGCTGCTTGCGTGCTGCTGCGATCTTTTCCTCGGCGCCCTTGATCGCGGCGCCCACATCCAGTTCGGCACGGGCCTGCGAGCGGTCGATATCCTGTGCGCTGGTATACGTTTGGAGCAGGGCCTGGTCCTGGCGCCGCTGCTCCCGCGCGTGCTCCTCGAGGTCTTTCTTGCGCTGCGCCTCGGCTGCGGCTTCGGCCTTCTGCTGGGGGGTCAGCGGCGCCGGCTCTTCCCGGATCAGGTTACCCTTGGCGTCGAGGATGCTGTAGGCCTTGCCCCGGCAGCGCTCGGGAAACGAGTCACCGCAGATACGCCCGTTTTCGCAGCAGAACATCTTGCCGCTGGCCGGCTCCTTGTTGGCGGGGGCGGCTGCATGAGCCGGAAGGGCTGCGAACAGAACGATCGCGCCGGCCGCAAGTTTATTGATTGACACCATACTGCTCCCTGTAACGTTCGACGGCTGTCTTGTGTGAAAAGAATTCCGGATGATATTCGAGATAGCCCATCAGGTCCCGTAAACCGGCGACGGCAATCACCGGGATGCCATAGTCGCGCTCGACTTCCTGCACCGCCGAGAGTTCTCCCTGCCCCCGCTCCTGGCGGTCCAGCGCGATGAGCACGCCGGCCGGGGTGGCGCCGGCGGCACGGATCAGGTCGACCGACTCACGCACCGACGTGCCCGCGGAAATGACATCGTCGACGATCAGCACGCGGCCCGCGAGCGGCGCGCCGACGATGCTGCCGCCCTCGCCGTGATCCTTGGCTTCCTTGCGGTTGTAGGCGAATGGAAAGTTCCGGCCGCGTTGCGCCAGCGCGACCGCGATGGCGGCGACCAGCGGGATGCCCTTGTAGGCCGGGCCGAACAGCATGTCGAAGTCGACGCCGCCGGCTTCGACCGCCTTGGCGTAGAATTCGGACAGCCTGCCCAGCGACTGCCCGTCGTTGAACAGACCGGCGTTGAAGAAATACGGCGAAAGCCGCCCAGCCTTGGTCGTGAATTCGCCAAAGCGCAGAACCTTGCAGCCAAGTGCGAATTCAATGAATTCCTGACGAAAGTCCATCCCGTTCCCATCCCGCAAGCGCGAGCACCGCGGCGCGAAAAACGACAATGTTACGCATCATCTCCCTGAATCTCAATGGTATCCGCAGTGCCTGGAGCAAGAATCTGCTCGCCTGGGTGGTCGCGCAGGCGCCGGATATCGTCTGTCTCCAGGAACTCAAGGCCCAGTTGCCCGACCTCACCCCGGACATGCTGGCCCCGGATGACATGCATGCGTTCTATCATGCGGCGGAAAAGAAGGGCTATAGCGGCGTCGGCGTCTGGTGCCGGCAGAAGCCCGAGCGCGTGCTCGAAGGTTTCGGGAATGGCGAGTTCGATGCCGAAGGGCGCTACATCCGCGCTGATTTCGGAAAGTTGTCGGTCATTTCGCTCTACCTGCCGTCAGGCTCGTCGTCGCCCGAGCGTCAGGAAGCCAAGTTCCGCTTTCTCGACGCCTTCCTCCCGCATCTTGCGGCCCTGCGCGCCGAAGGGCGCGAGATCGTCCTGTGCGGCGACTGGAACATCGC
>DAOMFF010000348.1:0-1778 GCA_035429665.1 Azonexus sp. | reverse complement strand
CGGGCGCCGGGTCGTGCATCTTCCTGCACGTCTGGGAATGCGAAGGGGCGCCGACTGCGGGGTGCACGGCGATGCCCTGCGCCGCCATGAGCGATCTCGCCGGCTGGCTGGACGGCGCGGCAGCGCCGTTGCTGGTGCAACTGCCGCGGGCGGAATATGCACGTTACCGTGACGCCTGGGGGTTGCCGCCAGAACGAACTTGAGATTGCCGCCGCGCTGTCCCGCGCAGGCGCCCGCCGGCATTCGCCGGGCGCCTGCGGCTTGCTTCGGATGAGGTGGTGGTGTTACTTTGGTGTCACTTGCGTCAAAGGAGCGATACCATGGCCACCACCTCACTGAAACTTCCCGATGAGCTCAAGCAGCGGGCGGTTGCTGCCGCCGAGAAACAGGGGTTGTCGCCACATGCCTTCATGGTCCAGGCGATCGAGCTGGCGGCTGCGGAGGCGGAAAGACGGGCCGCCTTTGTCGGTGAGGCCCAGGCCGCGCGCGAGCAGATGCTGGCGTCCGGTCAGGGCTACGATGCGGGTGAGGTTCATGCCTTCCTGAAGGCGCGCATTGCCGGCGCCAAGCCGGTGAGGCCTAGGGCCAGAACTTGGCGCGGCTGATCTATTCGGCGCAGGCGCTTGCCGATCTGGAGCGGCTGACCGATTTCCTGCTTGCCAGCGATCCGGTGGCCGCGCTGGAAACGGTCGAGTTGATCGAGGAGGCGGTGGGGTTGCTGACTCGCCATCCCCTGGTCGGTCGACCGGTCGAGCACGGATTGCACGAACTGGTGATTTCGCGCGGGCGCACCGGCTATATTGCCCTCTACAGCTTGGCGCCAGAGCAGGACGCAGTCCTGATTCTGGCCCTGCATCATCAACGGGAATCGGGTTTTACACGGCAGGACGAGGACTGAATGCTTAATCGAATCTGGGTCGCCTTCATCCTCGTCGGCTTTGTCGCGGCGGTGGCGCAGTTGCTGCAGGGCGACCTCGACATCTTCGCGCGCGTGCTGAACGGGCTGTTCGACACCGCCAAGACCGGCTTCGACATTTCACTCGGCCTGGTCGGCGTCATGAGCTTGTGGCTGGGGGTGATGAAAGTCGGCGAGCGGGGCGGCCTGATCGAACTGTTCAGCCGCGTCGTGGCGCCGTTTTTCCGCCGCGTCTTTCCCGATATCCCGGCCGGCCATCCGGCTAGCGGCAGCATCGTCATGAACGTCAGCGCCAACATGCTCGGCCTCGACAACGCCGCGACGCCGCTCGGCCTGAAGGCCATGCAAGAGCTGCAGGAAATCAACCCGCACAAGGATACCGCCAGCAACCCGATGATCATGTTCCTGGTGCTCAACACGGCCGGCATCACGCTGATCCCGACCTCGGTGATCGCCATCCGCCAGAGCATCGCGCTCAAGCAGGGGCTGGTCGGCTTCAACGCCGCCGACATCTTCCTGCCGACGCTGCTCGGCACCTTCGTGTCGTTCTGCGCCGGGCTGGTCGCGGTGGCGATCTGGCAGCGCATCAACCTGTTCTGCCGGCCGGTGCTGGCCTTCTTCGCCGGTTTTGCGGCCTTGATGGGCGGCCTGTATTTCTGGCTGGCCGGGATGCCGCCGGACCGGATGGCGCAGATGATCGGCCTGCTTGGCAGCGGCATCATCGTCTCGATCATCGTGCTTTTCGTGGCGGTCGCGGCGTGGCGCGGCATCGACGTTTACGAGAGCTTCGTCGACGGCGCCAAGGAGGGCTTCGGCGTCGCCGTGCAGATCATTCCCTACCTGATCGCCATGCTGGTGGCGA
>DAOMFF010000347.1:0-1783 GCA_035429665.1 Azonexus sp. | reverse complement strand
TCATCTACCGCGTGACCGAGATCGCCGACGACAAGGTGGTGCTCGACGGCAACCATCCGCTCGCCGGCATGGCGCTGATCTTTACCTGCACGGTAACGGCGATCCGCCCGGCCAGCGCCGAGGAACTGGAACACGGTCACGTCCATTCCGGCGATGATGACTGTGACTGAGACGATCGTGGAGGTGCCTGTAACCGGGGGTCATTGCTCATTGTCACGCCGTGCTTTAGAGTCGCACCTGTGCAGGAATCCAAGTGGCGTCGATCGCGGCGCCAATATTTTGATTGCCAAATAATTATTAATTACCAAGGCAGCTTCTGGAGCATTCAAGCATGAGCAATAAAGTTGCGTACGTAACCGGCGGCATGGGCGGGATCGGGACGGCTATCTGCCAGCAACTCGCCCGGGACGGAATCCGGGTCGTCGCTGGCTGCGGGCCCAATTCCCCGCGCAAGGACAAATGGCTGGCCGAGCAAAAGGCGCTCGGCTTCGACTTCGTCGCTTCGGAAGGCAACGTCTCCGACTGGGACAGCACCAAGGCCGCGTTCGACAAGGTGAAGGCCGAGGTCGGCGAGATCGACGTTCTCGTGAATAACGCCGGGATCACCAAGGATGGCGTCTTTCGCAAGATGAGCGTGGAGGACTGGATGGCCGTCATCGATACCAACCTGAACTCGCTGTTCTTCGTGACCAAGCAGGTCGTCGACGGCATGATGGAGCGCGGCTGGGGACGCATCATCAATATCTCGTCGATGAATGGCCAGCGCGGCCAATTCGGCCAGACCAACTACTCGACCGCCAAGGCCGGCATGCACGGCTTCTCGATGGCGCTGGCGCAGGAAGTCGCGAGCAAGGGCGTCACGGTCAACACCGTTTCGCCGGGCTATATCGGGACCGACATGGTTCGTGCTATCCGCGAGGATGTCCTGGAGAAGATCGTCGCCACCATTCCGGTCAGGCGCTTGGGCGAACCCGATGAGATCGCCTCCGTCGTCGGCTGGCTGGCCTCGGACAAGGCCGGGTTCACGACCGGCGCCAACTTCGCCTGCAACGGCGGCAACTACATGACCTGATGGGCACCGGCGGGGCGCTGCGGCGCCCCGTCACGGCTGCCGGGGTGGCCAGGGCTGTGTTTCGAAGCGGAACAGCCCGGGCGCCGCGTCATCAGCGACGACGCGGGTCCATCCCATTGCCGGGGAACCAAAGACTTCCACTCGTGTCAGCGACGGGATTGTTTTCCCCTGACGGTCGCGCAGCGGGTGGTCGATGCGGCTGATGTGGGTATCGCCGTGGACGACGAGGACCTGTCCGGCATAGGCGAGCGTCTCGTCGCGCAGCCCATCGAGAAAATCGCGGTAGCCGGCATGCGGCGCGCCCTGCGCGTAATGCCGGAAGCCAGGATTGGCCTGGAACATCAGGACTATCCCGGGAAGCTTGTCGCGCCGCGCGAGCGAGAAGCTGTCGCGCAGCCAGGCGAGTACGGCGGGGTTGCGATCGAGGAATTCGCGCCGGGGTTCGGCGGACAGGCCACGGTTGTTGTTGCCGCCCGGCAGGTTGAGCGTCACGAACAACACGGGCCCCATGCGGAAACGGGACTGCTCGGGGTAGGCCCCGGGCTGCCGTTCGAGACGCAGGGTCTTCGGCCCCAGGGCGAACGGCTCCTGCCAGAACAGGCGGCGCAGGGTTGCAAGCCGCTCCCGGGGGTCGAAACTGCCGTTCGATACCCGCTCGCAGTCGGTCCATTCGTTGTCGCCGGGTACGAACACGAAGGGAACGCGGGAGGC
>DAOMFF010000346.1:0-1805 GCA_035429665.1 Azonexus sp. | reverse complement strand
GGTATTCCGGGGGCAGCGCGGCGACCGAATCGGCATTGACGTAGGGCGGGTTGGAAATGATCAGGTCGTAACGCCTTCCCTGCAACTTGCTGAACGCGTCCGAACGGATGATCTCCACGCGGTCATGCAGGCGGTATTCGGCGACATTCCGTTCGGCGACGGAAATCGCCTCTGGCGAGAGGTCGACCGCGTCCACCCGTGCTTCCGGGAAGGCGAGGGCGGTCAGAATCGCCAGGCAGCCCGAGCCGGTACATAGATCGAGCGCCGTCTGAATCGACCAGGGGTCGTCGACCCAGGGCGCCAGATGTTCCTGCAGCAACTCGGCAATGAATGAGCGCGGCACGATGACGCGCTCATCGACATAGAAGCGATGGCCGGCGAGCCAGGCCTCGCTGGTCAGATAGGCGGCGGGCAGACGGTCTTCGCAGCGGCGGCGGTAGATCTCGAGCAGCGCGTCGCGTTCCTGCGGCAACAGTCGGGCATCGAGGAAGGGTTCGAGGCGGTCGAGCGGCAGGTTGAGGGTGTGCAGCGTCAGGTAGGCGGCTTCGTCCCAGGCGTTGTCGCTGCCGTGGCCGAAGAACAGGCCGGCGGCGGTGAAGCGGCTGACGGCGTAGCGTAGGTGGTCGCGGAGGGTGAACAGTTCGTTGCGGGCGGCGGGATCGCTCATGCGGGCAGCAACTGTTCGAGGATGCGAATGTAGATGGCGGAAAGTTGCGGCAGGGCGGCGATATCGACGCATTCGTCAATCTTGTGGCTGGTCGCGTTGACCGGGCCGATTTCGAGCAACTGGGCGCAAATTTCGGTGATGAAGCGGCCGTCCGAGGTGCCGCCGGTCGTTGAAAGTTCGGTGTCGATGCCGCAGACCTCGCGGATCGCGCTGCTGGCGGCCGCGGCCAGCGGCCCGCGCCCGGTCAGGAAGGGACGGGCGCCGAGCGTCCAGTCGATCTCGTAGTCCAGTTCGTGCTTGTCGAGAATGGCAGTCAGGCGCTGCTGCAGGCTTTCCGGCGTGCTGGCGGTGGAAAAGCGGAAGTTGAACTTGATCTCGACGCTGCCCGGCACGACGTTGGTGGCGCCGGTGCCGCCGTGGATGTTGGAGATCTGCCAGGTGGTCGGCGGAAAATACTCGTTGCCCTGGTCCCATTCGGTGTCACCCAGTTCGGCGAGGGCCGGGGCGGCTTCGTGGATCGGGTTGCGCCCGAGGTGCGGGTAGGCGATGTGGCACTGGATGCCCTTGACCGTCAGCCTGCCGGACAGCGAGCCGCGGCGGCCGTTCTTGATCATGTCGCCGAGCGTGTCGACCGAGGTCGGCTCGCCGATGATGCAGAAATCGAGGGTTTCGCCGCGCGCCTTGAGGGCTTCGACGACGATGGTCGTTCCATCGACGGCGTCGCCTTCCTCGTCGGAGGTGAGCAGGAAGGCGATCGAGCCCGGATGTTGCGGATGGGTGGCGACGAAGGCCTCGGTTGCGGTCAACATCGCCGCGAGGGAGGATTTCATGTCGGCGGCGCCGCGCCCGTAGAGCATGCCGTCGCGGATTTCCGGCGCGAAGGGCGGCGAGGTCCACAGGTCAAGCGGACCGGTCGGCACGACGTCGGTGTGGCCGGCGAAGACGAACAGCGGCCGTGCAGTGCCACGTCGCGCCCACAGGTTGGTGACGCCGTTACGGTTGATGAATTCGCAAGCAAAGCCGAGCGGCTGCAGGCGGGCGGCGATGATTTCCATGCAGCCGGCATCGTCCGGCGTGACGGAAGGCCGGGCGATGATCCGCCTGGCCAGCGCAAGAGTCGGGTCGGGCATCAGGTGTC
>DAOMFF010000345.1:0-1810 GCA_035429665.1 Azonexus sp. | reverse complement strand
CGATGCTGCGCGATAAGTATCGTGCTGCTCCAGTTTCTCCAGTTGCCTGATGGGTCGCTCGGTGATGCGGTAGATGAAATAGTGCATGCCTGCCTCATTCGGTTGCAACAGGACCTCCCTTATGGCGCAGGGCGCTTGCGGAAGGTGATGACTTTGGCGTTGGGTGCATTCTTGCTGCTGCAGGCGCTCTCGCCAATCCCGGCATTCTGCTCCGCCTCATGCAGCAGGTTGATGACATCAACGTAGAATTTCTGCTTGACCATCATCAGTGCCGTATAGCCACCTTCGTTGCGCACCAGGACGTCGGCGCCGGCATTCAGCAGAACCTCGACCACCGCAGTCTCGCCGTAGCCGGCAGCCAGCATCAGGGGGCGCACGCCGTAGCCGATCGGTGCTTCGATATCCGCGCCGGCACCGATCAGCGCCTGCGCCACGTCGGCGAAGCCGCGCTTCAATTCGGCGTTGTAGGCAGCCTTGCTCAAGGCCGTCCAGCCGCTTTCCGTGTGCGCATTGACAGCAGCGCCGGCGGCGAGCAAGGCTTTCACCATCTCCAGATCACCAGCGTTCGAAGCCAGCATCAGCGGCGTCGCGCCCTCTCCATCGCGAGCATTGACATCAGCGCCTTCGCCCAAGAGTCGCCGCGCTGCAGGAAGGTCGCCGGTCTTTGCTGCGTCAATCAGTCTGGGGAACATTGGACCCACCTCCACTACGGGCATTTCTCGACAGTCTGCGGATGGAACCAGGCCAGCTTGTCGTGCAGGGTGACGACGCCGCCGACGATGGTCAGGGTCGGCGCCTGCGGCTTTTCGCGCGCGGCGATGGCGGGCAGTGTCGCCAGCGTGCCGGTGATGACGCGCTGGTTCGGCGTCGTGCCCTGCTGGACGATGGCGATCGGGGTGGTATCACGCATGCCGTGCCGGACAAGTTCGCCACACAGCGTGTCCAGCCCATGCAGGCCCATGTAGACCACGACAGTCTGGTTCGGTCTGGCCAGCGCGTTCCAGTCCAGGTCCATTGTGCCATCCTTGAGGTGGCCGGTAACGAACAGGCAGGACTGGGCATGGTCACGGTGAGTGAGTGGAATGCCGGCATAGGAGGCGACACCGGCCGCCGCGGTGATGCCGGGCACGACCTGGAAGGGGATGTTCTGCGCCGCCAGCGTCTCGATCTCCTCGCCGCCGCGTCCGAAAATGAAGGGGTCGCCGCCCTTGAGCCGGACGACGCGCTTGCCTTCCCGGGCCAGGCGGACGAGCAGATCGTTGATTTCCTCCTGGCGCATGCTGTGGTTGGCGCGCTGTTTGCCGACGAAGATGCGCTGCGCATCGCGCCGCGTCATGTCGACGATGGCCTTTGCCACCAGGTTGTCGTAGACCACAACATCGGCCTTCTGCATCAGACGCAGGGCGCGGAAGGTGAGCAGGTCGGGATCGCCCGGCCCGGCGCCGACCAGATAGACCTCGCCGTTAAGGGCGTTGTCCTCGCCCGCGAGCATTTTTTCCAGCAGCGCCTCGGCGACGCCCTCGTCGCCGGCCAGGACCTTTTCGGCGATCACGCCGTCGAGCACGTTCTCCCAAAAGATGCGGCGCTTGGGCGGATTGGTCACGCGTTCCTTGACCCGCTCGCGGAAACGCACGGCGAAGGCGGCCAGGCGGCTGTAGTTCTGCGGGATGACGGCTTCCAGCTTGCCCCGCATCATGCGCGTCAGCACTGGCGAGCCGCCCCCGCTTGAGAAGGCCACCATCAGCGGCGAACGGTCGAGGATGGAGGGCATGATGAAGCTGCACAATTCCGGGTCGTCAACGACGTTGAC
>DAOMFF010000344.1:0-1817 GCA_035429665.1 Azonexus sp. | reverse complement strand
GCCTGTTCCGAACCGGCCGCGCCGAGTTGTGAAAAGACGACCTTGTTGTCGCGGTCACGCACCTCGACCCACGACTCGCTGGCGAACACGAAGCGCAGGGGCGCATTCTCGGACCGCGCCGCACCGGGGGCGGCAAGCGGTGCCGGCGCCATTTCGGCGGGCGCGTGGGCCTGTGGATTCATGACCTGCTGCTGCGTCGAACCGGGCGGGAATACGGGCTCGCTGGATGCCGCCGGCGCCGCCGCCGGAGAACCGGTGGTCGGCGCCGCTGCGGGCTCCTTGCGCGACACCGAATCGAGCAACCCCTGAACGCGCTCACGCAGCGCCGAAAGGTCGTCGGGCAACAGCGCATAAGCCAGCACCGCCAGCGCCACGAAAACCAGACCCGCGACAATCAACGGCCGGTTGCGCCGGTGCTGGCCGCTCGGCATCGTGGCCGGCCGGCCCGCGGGGACGTTCAGGCTGTCGGCCGGCTTGCCCAAGGTGTCGTCGAGCTGGTCCATCAGCGGCGCCGGGTCGATTTGCAACACGCGGGCATAATTGCGCACGAAACCGCGAATGAAGGTCTGGCCCGGCAATCCCTGCCAATTGCCCTGCTCCAGCGCCTCGACCTGGCGCGGGCCCAGCCTCAGGGCCAGAGCGACATCATCGACCGTCATCTGGCGCATCTCGCGCGCCAGACGCAAGCGGGCGCCGACACCCGGAAGAATCCCGCTGCCCGGCTCGCTTGTTCCGGCAGTTGATTGATCGAGGCTGACTGGCTCAGTCATTCAAAATTCCCCTTGAGGAAGGCCTGGTATTCCTTCGATGTCGGATAGCGGCCGCGCAACTGCGACGCGTAGTTGCCCTCGCCGGCCTTGTTGCCCAGCTTGCGCTCGAGGCGAACGGCAAGCCAGAGCGCCTCGGCGGACGGCGGCTCCATCGCCTTGATCGCTTCGCCCAGATAGACTTTCGCCTCGTCCAGATTGCCGCGCTGATAGAACAGTTCAGCCAGTTTGTAGCGGGTTGCCGGAGCGGGATTCCGGGAAAGGCGCAGCGCCTCCAGCAGATAATTCTGCGCCCCGTCGAGATCCCCGGCCTTCATGGCACAACTGCCCGCGTTGGCGTACGCTACCTCGGGCGTTTCGTAGAGTGGATCCTTCAGCGCATTCAGGAAGTACTGGATCGACTGCCGCGGCTGGCCAATGTCGCACAGGAACCAGCCGTAGTTGTTGTTGACGTCCGGATTCTTCGGGGCAATCTTGAGTGCCCGCCGGAAATCGTCCTCGGCCTTGGCGTTTTCCTTGAGCTGGGCATGAATCAGGCCGCGCACGCTGAGAGCCTGAACGCTTTCGGGATCCGCCTCTAGGGCGATGCGGGTTTCCTCGAGCGCCACCGCCATGTTGCCGGCCTGATAATAGGCGGCGGCCAGTTCGGTATGAATCTTGGCGCGGTATTTCGGGTCAACCGGTTTGGCCTGCGAAGTCTCGGGCTCCTGGATGGTGGTCGCCCCGCCGCCCGGGCTGACGCCGGGGCTGGTGCCGGTATTCGTCACCGGAGGAATCGTCACCCAGTCAAATTTCTGCTGGGCATGGGCGGAGAGCGCGCAGCACGTCCCCAGGCAAAAAGCCAGAATCCTCATTTTCATTCTCGAGCCACTCATGCTCTTGCCTCCTGAAGGGAAATGATTCGCCCGGTGGTACGCCGGGTCTTGTCCCGCACCTGGCCGGCCAGCTGGCCGCAGGCGGCGTCGATATCGTCGCCGCGCGTCTTGCGCGTCGTCGTGACGATGCCCGCCCCCATCAGGATGTCGGCGAAACGCCGCACCCGCTCCGCCG
>DAOMFF010000343.1:0-1841 GCA_035429665.1 Azonexus sp. | reverse complement strand
CGCCTCGCCCAGGGCAAAAATGACCACGCCCTCGGTAACGGCCAGTCTTTCCGGCGTGGGACGGCTCCGCCAGTCGGCGAGTTTGTCGAGGACCCATTGCCCATGCTCGCGAATCAGGGTCTCGATGTCCCCGAGCCGCGCCTGCAGCGGCGCGCCGACACGCAGCCCGCGCTGGTCGATGGCGAGGCCGATGGTGCGCCGCCGGCTGCGCCGCAGATGGTAGTCCACGGCCTGCCCGGCAATCGCGATGCGGCGCGTCGCTTCAGCCGGCGCTGGTCTTGGCATCCGGGTAGCGGTGCGGGGAAATCCGGCGCATCTCGCCTTCTATCCAGGTTTCGACACGCTGATTGACTTCCGCTTCGGTCATCCCGGTTGCGTCGAAAGCCGGGCCGATGCTGATGGTGACGATGCCGGGTTTCTTGATGAAGGCCCGGCGCGGCCAGAGTTCGCCCGAATTATGGGCGATCGGGACCACCTTGCAGCCAACTTGGGTCGCCAGGTAGGCGCCACCGGCCTTGTAGCGCCGCGTCTCGCCGGGCGCCACGCGCGTTCCTTCCGGAAAAATGATCACGTAGAAGCCTTTCTTCAGCCGCTCGCGTCCCTGCTCGACGACCAGGTCGAGCGCCTGCTTGCCGGCCGCGCGGTCGATCGAGATCATCTTCATCGCGCCCAGCCCCCAGCCGATCAGCGGCACGCGCAGCAGTTCCTTCTTGAGCACGAAAACGCAGTAGGCGCCCTGCGGAACGTAGTCCTGAATGGTCATCGTTTCCCAGGCAGACTGGTGCTTGGAAAGGATGATGCAGGGCTCCGGCGGCATGTTCTCGAGGCCAACCACCCGGGGCCGGATGCCGAGCAGGTTCTCGACGCCCCACTGGATGCCGAGGCGCCATAGCTTGCCGAAGTGATAACCCCAGAGCCCGCGCAGGACAATGGCGGCAATGATCACCATGGGGGCGACCAGCAGGGTCCACAACCCGCCCCAGATGGCGAAGAGGACGGAACGGAGAATGTTCATTTCCTTTTTGCCGCCAGAATCCAGTCGACCGCCGCCGCCAGATCGTCGAAGACCTCGGTGCCTTCGGGAAGATTGCCCTCCTCCAGTGTCAGCGGACCCTTGCCGGTACGCACCAGCATCGGCAGGCAGCCCGCTGCGGCGGAGGCCTGGAGGTCGCGCAGCGAATCGCCGATCGACGGGACGCCCTTGAGATCGACATTCATGGTTTCGGAAATGCGCTTGAACATCCCGGGCTTGGGTTTGCGGCATTCACAGGCCGAATCGGCCGTATGCGGGCAATAGAAGATGGCATCGATGCGGCCGCCGGCGGCAAACAGCGCCTTGTGCATCTTTTCATGGATGGCGTTCAGTGCCTCCATGTCCAACAGGCTGCGCCCGATGCCCGACTGGTTGGTCACGATGACCACGTGATAGCCATTCTGGTTCAGCCGTGCGATGGCGTGCAGGCTGCCGGGGATCGGCTTCCATTCCGCCGGGGACTTGATGAACTGGGGGGAATCGAAATTGATGACGCCGTCGCGATCGAGAATGACGAGTTTCATGGCCTGGCCTTTCCGGGGTTAAGCGGACAGCTTCGAAATATCGGCCACCCGATTCATCGCGCCGTGCAGCTTGGCGAGCAGACCAAGACGGTTGGCGCGCAGGGCCAGATCGTCGGCATTGACCATGACGCCGTCGAAGAATGCATCGACCGGGGCGCGCAGGGCGGCCAGCACCTGCAGCGATTCGGCATAGTCGCCAGTTTCGAAGGCGGCATCGGCGCGGGGAACGACGTCGACCAGGGCACCGTGCAGCGCGATCTCGGCGCCGTCCTTGAGCAATCCGG
>DAOMFF010000342.1:0-1844 GCA_035429665.1 Azonexus sp. | reverse complement strand
TTTGCCCTGCAGGTCGCGGTGCTGTCGGGCATCGGCCTGATCATGACCGTCGGCGTCTATGGCATCGTCGCCGGCATTGTCAAGATGGACGACCTCGGCGTCTACCTGTTGCAAAAGCCCGGCGCGCTGGCCAGGACGATCGGCAAGGGCCTGCTGCTGGCGGCGCCGAAGTTGATGAAGTCGCTGGCGGTGATCGGCACGGCGGCGATGTTCATGGTCGGCGGCGGCATCCTGACCCATGGCATTCCGCCCGTGCACCATGCCATCGCGCAGGCCGCCGCGGCCTCCGGGGTCGCGGGCAGCATCGTGGCGCTGGCGCTCGACGTGTTGTTCGGCATCGCCGGCGGGGCATTAGCCCTGCTCGGCGTCAAGGCTATAGGCAAACTTCACGGCAAGCAGGAGTAGGGCGCCTCAGCCGAGCAGGGTGACGACCAGTTCGCGGCGGTGACCTTGCGTGCGGTGTTCGAACAGGTAGATTCCCTGCCAGGTGCCGAGCAGCAGGCGGCCACCGGCGAAGGGAACGGTCAGCGAGGTGCCTGTCAGCAGCGAACGCGCATGCGCCGCCATGTCGTCGTCACCTTCGAGGTCGTGGCGATAGGCCGGATCGCCATCGGGCGCCCAGCGCTGCAACAGGGTTTCGAGATCGCGGCGCACCGTCGGGTCGGCGTTTTCGGTGATCGCCAGACCGCAACTCGTGTGGCGCACGAAAATGTGGGCAATTCCGGCGTCGACCGCGGCAGCGCGGACGATGGTGGCAATCTCGACCGTGATTTCGGTGGACCCGCGGCTGCGCGTGGCGATCGTCAGGCGATGCTGTTCGCTCATGGCCGTCGCGCCGGCGAATAGGTGATGCGGTAAATCGCCCCGGCCAGGTCGTCGGAAACCAGCAGCGAGCCATCCGGCAGTTCCAGTACATCGGCTGGCCGCCCCCACGCCGATTCCCCCTGCAGCCAGCCGGTGGCGAAGGGCTCATACGAGACAGCGCGATTGCCATTCACCCGAACCAGCGTTACCCGGTAGCCGGATTTGCGGGAACGGTTCCACGACCCGTGTTCGGCGATGAAGATCTGCCCGCGATACGACTCGGGGAACTGCCGCCCGCGATAAAAGCGCATTCCCAGCGCGGCGACATGGGCGCCGAGATTCAGCGCTGGTGGCACGAATTCGCTGCACGGGCGCTCTCCGCCGAACTCCGGATCGGCAAGCGTGCCACTGTGACAGTAGGGATAGCCGAAGTGCAGGCCGGCCCGCGGCGCGCGGTTCAGTTCGTCGGGCGGCAGATCGTCGCCCAGCAGGTCGCGCCCGTTGTCGGTGAACCACAGTTCGCCGGTTCCGGGTTGCCAGTCGAAACCGACGCTGTTGCGCACGCCGCGGGCGAATACCTGGAGATCGCTGCCATCGGGCTTCATGCTGGTGATGACCGCGAAGCGTTCCGGGTCCGGCCTGCAGATGTTGCACGGAGCGCCGATCGGCACCTAGAGCCGGCCATCCGGACCGAAGGCGATGAATTTCCAGCCATGGTGACGCTCCTTGGGGAAATCGTCGCGAATGATGACCGGCGCCGGGGGATTGTCGAGGCGCGTGCCGATGCCGTCGAAGCGCAGGATGCGGTCGACCGCCGAAACATGGAGATTTCCATCGCGGAAGGCGACGCCGACCGGCATCGTCAGGCCGCTGGCGACGACAGTGGTGCGCCTGGCGCGGTACTGGCCATCGAGCTGGATCGCGTGGACCTTGCCTTCGTTTCGGGAGCCGACATAGACGATGTTGCCGTCGCCGATGGCCATCTGCCGCGCGTTGGGAACCCGCGCCAGAACCTCGATCGAGAATCCTTCGGGGAGACG
>DAOMFF010000341.1:0-1864 GCA_035429665.1 Azonexus sp. | reverse complement strand
CGACCAGTTGCGGCAGGAAGCGCGACAGTTCGCCGGTCATCAGCGCGAAGTCGGCGTCGAACTGCTCGTCGGCGTGCTCGGCGCTCCTTTCGGCTTGTTCCTTGAGCAGGTCGAGGAAGGCGAGGCGCTTGATTTCGAGTTTTTCAGTGAGGACGAACGAGATCCGGTCATCCCAGGTCAGTGCCAAGCGGGTCGGCACTTTGCCACTGGCCAGATGCGCCTTGATCTCGTCGCCTTCCAGCGGGTGGCGGACATAACGGACCGCGGACTTCTCGTCGCCGGATGCCTTGAGTTCGCAGTCGCGGTCGATCGTGAAACCGGCCGGGGCATCGCCGCCGGCCAGCCAGTCGGCCATCGCCGACGCCGGCGAGACCTGGGTATGGAGTAGCGCCAGCGGGAATTCGTCGAGGCAGTGGCGCAGGTGCTCGATGACCTCCTCGGCCCTGGCCGGGCTGCTGGCGTCGACGCACAGCCAACCGTTCTGCGGATCGATCCAGACGAAGGTCGAGCGGCGGCGGGTGAAGGCGCGTGGCATCAGTTCCTCAGTCACGCGCTCGCGCAATTCCTTCAACTGTTTGCGGCCCGGCGCGTAGCCCTGTTGCGCCTCGATCGCCTCGGCGCGTTCCTTGACTTCCTCGATGACCACCGAAGCGGGCAGCAGCCGCTGTTCGACCGCCAGGGCCAACAGCCACTGGCGGTCGAGCGCGAAGACCAGCGCGCCGTCCCGGCGCGGCGACACCCAGCCGCGGCTCAGCGGCTGGTTGCTCGGGCATTTGACGAACGGGCCGCGCGCCATCTGCTCCTCAAGACTGGCGAGATCGATGGCCCACGGCGTCGGCAGACGGTAAAGCTGGAGGTTCCTGAACCACATGAATTTTTTCCGGTTAGAGCTTTTTGAAAATGATGTCCCAGACCCCGTGCCCGAGGCGCAGGCCACGGTTCTCGAACTTGGTCAGCGGGCGGTAAGCGGGGCGCGGAGCGAAGCCGGCCGCCGTGTTGACCAGCGACGGCTCGGCGGACAGCACTTCCAGCATCTGTTGTGCGTATTCTTCCCAGTCGGTGGCGCAATGCAGGTAAGCGCCCGGCTTGAGGCGCGCGGCCAGTAGAGCGACGAACGGCGGCTGGATCAGCCGGCGCTTGTTGTGACGCTTCTTGTGCCACGGATCGGGGAAGAAGACATGGACACCGTCGAGCGAGCCTTCCGGAAGCATGTCGCGCACCACTTCGACCGCGTCGTGCTGGCAGATGCGCAGGTTGGTCAGGCCGCGCTCGGCAACCTGCTTGCACAGCGCGCCGACGCCCGGGACATGAACTTCGATGCCGAGGTAATCGTTATCGCGGCAGGCATCGGCGATTTTCGCCGTGGTTTCCCCCATGCCGCAGCCAATTTCGAGGATTTTCGGGTTGGTTCTGCCGTAGACCGCGACAAGGTCGATGGCGTGCGGCTGATAGACGACGCCAATTTTCGGCATCATCTCGGCGTAATGGCGCTCCTGCGCCAGCGACATGCGGCCGGCGCGGCGGACGTAGCTCTTTATGTGACCATGGTCTTCGCCGGCCCGGCCGTCATTGTAGACGCCTTCGCTCACGTGCCGATCAGCCCGGAAGTCGGCGACGAAGGATCGGCCGAATAGAGCTTGCGCGGCATGCGGCCGGCCAGGAAGGCCTCACGACCGGCCTCGATGCCCTTCTTCATGGCGCTTGCCATCAGCACCGGGTTCCTGGCATGGGCGATGGCGGTGTTCATCAACACGCCGTCGCAACCCAGTTCCATCGCGATGGCGGCATCGGAAGCGGTGCCGACACCGGCATCGACGATGATCGGCACACTGGCGTTGTCGATGATCAGGCGCAGGTTCCACGG
>DAOMFF010000340.1:0-1877 GCA_035429665.1 Azonexus sp. | reverse complement strand
GTTTGCACTAGAATCGCCGGCTTTGCGAAAGCGGCACGGGCGGCATTAGAATCTCCGGCTTTTCGCGAAAGCCGCCACGAGGAGGCGAAATGGACTTCGCACGGCAGCAGCGCAATCCGACCCGGCACCTGATGGGCATCACAGGCGTCGTGCTGCTGCACATCCTCGTCATTTATGCGCTTGTCAGCGGTCTCGCCCGCACCGTCGTCGAGGTGGTCAAGGGACCAATCGACGTCAAGGTCATCGAGGAAGTGATCAAGAAGCCGCCTCCGCCGCCGGAGGTCGTTCCGCCCCCGCCGAAAGTGGCGGCGCCTCCTCCGCCGTTCATTCCACCACCTGAAATCAACGTCGCGCCGCCGCCCACTCCCGCGCCGACGATCTCTGCCGTGACGCAGGAAGCTCCACCCGGACCGCAGGCCCCGGTGATTCAGAAGCCGGTCGAGGCTGCGCCCGCGCCCACCGTTCGCAGTGCGCGCGTGGCGTGCCCCAATTATGTCGAGGTGATGTCTTCGATCACCTACCCGCGCGAAGCACTGCGCGACAACCTGGAAGGCGAGGTCGTCATCGAGTTCACCGTGACGGCGAGCGGCCAGGTCAAGGATCCTGTTATCAAGTCGTCGACCAACCGGGTTTTCAATCGCGCGTCGATGGCGGTCATAGACAGGCTGTCTTGCCAGGGACAAGGGCAGGATGTCAGGGTGCAAGCTCCCATCGGTTTTAAACTTCGTTGACAGGCGGGGGCGAGGCAGAAGAGACCATGGCGCTACCGCGCCGCACGGCCCTCCGTAATTCGCGACGCCCCATCTTCCACCAGGAGATTTAGCAATGATCACGTTTTTCCGCCGCCATGCGGCCACCTTGGCGGTCATCCTGACCGTTGCTGGATTCGCAACCCCTGCGGTCGTCGTGGCGCAGGACGCGCCGAAGGCCGCCGCCGAGGCGCCTGCCGCGGCGCCCGCTGCACCGGCAGCCACCGCGCCGGCTCCCGCTCCCGTGCCGACGATCACCAAGGAAACGATCGAGAATCCCTATGGCCTCGAAGCCCTCTGGCGCCAGGGCGACTTCGTCTCCAAGGGAACGCTGATCATCCTGGTCATCATGTCGATGGGCAGCTGGTACATCATCTTCGTGAAGCTCTGGGAGCAGTTCAAGCTGATGCGCGAAGGCCGCGAGATGGCCAAGGCGTTCTGGAAGTCGCCCTCGCTGAAGGACGGCGCCAAGAAGCTCAAGGACGGCAGCGCGTTCCGCTTCATCGCCGAGACCGGGCTGGAAGCCAATGAACATCACGAAGGCACGCTGACCGAGAACATCGACCTCAACACCTGGGTCACGATGTCGGTGCAGCGCGCGGTCGACACCGTCCAGAGCCGCCTGCAGGACGGACTCGCGTTCCTGGCGACGGTCGGATCGACGGCTCCGTTCGTGGGCCTGTTCGGCACGGTGTGGGGCATCTACCACGCGCTGACGGCCATCGGCATCGCCGGCCAGGCGTCGATCGACAAGGTCGCGGGCCCGGTCGGCGAGGCGCTGATCATGACGGCGATCGGTCTGGCCGTCGCTGTGCCTGCCGTTATGGGCTACAACTGGCTGGTTCGCCGCAACAAGACGGCGATGGAGACGGTCCGCACGTTCGGCGCCGACCTGCATGCGGTCCTGCTGGGCCGCAAGGTCGAACTCAAGGGCGCTCCCGCACGCTAATCGTCGGTTCGACGGAGGCCAGCCATGGCAATGAATGTCGGGACCGAAGGCGGCGAGGACGAAGCCATATCGGCCATCAACACCACGCCGCTGGTCGACGTGATGCTGGTGCTGCTGATCATCTTCCTGGTCACAATTCCGGTAATCACCCAGTCGATTCCGCTGAAGCTGCCGGAGGA
>DAOMFF010000339.1:0-1890 GCA_035429665.1 Azonexus sp. | reverse complement strand
CAGACCGACGCGATCCTGGAGCGCCTGGCGCGCGAGCAGCCGCAGGTGCTGGCGAGCATGCACGGCAGCGCGTGGCGCGGCGACGGCGCGGCGTTGCTGCGGGCGCTGGCGAAGGCACTGCACGCCAGGCCGCTCGCGGTCGCTGCCTGATATTGCCGGGGGCCGGAGGCGAAGTTCTGCCTTCGGCGCCTCACCGCGACGGTGGTCACGCGGCAAAGGGCCGAACAAGTGCTGGTCGCCGTCGCCGCCGAGGGCGGCGGGCACTATCGACGCCCGAGTCTGGCGTTTCGCGACGTTGCGCTCGCCGAGCCCAAGCGCCTCAGGGCGCCGCCGGCCCGCCGCAGGTCGGCCTCGAGGCGCTTGAAGCTACGATGCCCCGGCGACGAGTCGTCTGAGATCTTGCTGGCTGGAAATCAGGTGATTGACAGTAAGTAGCCTGGATTGCGAGCCTATTCGTCATCCGGACTTGGCGAAGTCAACAAAGAACGAATTCAGTCGTATCCGACTTCTTCGCCCATTGCCGATCCCCAAGGAGTCGTCATGCCTTTACTTCGCTGCATGGTCCTCTTCTCGGCTCTTTCAGTGGCTGTTGCCGCGCACGCCTACGATGCCGCCCAGTGGCGCGAAGACTTCGCCCAGGCCCGCCAGGAACTGGCGCGGAGTTACGCCAACCTTGACTGGGTCGTGGCGGAACGCAGGATTGATCTGCAGGCGCTGGTGGAGCGCACGGAACAGGGCCTCGCCACGGCAAAGAGCGACGACGAGGCCGTGAAGGTACTGGAGCAGTTTCTGGATACCTTCGGTGACGGACATGCGTACCTGGTGCGACCCCAGCGCGAAGTGGCAGCCGCCCCCACCGCTACGGCCAGCGATAGGAAGACCTGCCGCGACATGGGCTACCAGCCGATGCGCAAGGACAGGGAGCCGATCGACTTCGCCATCACCGGCCAGTATGAGGCGCTGGCCAACGAGGATGCTGCAATCCTGCCGGCGGGCGTACTGAAGGCCGGCGGCAAGAGGCTGGGCGTGATCCGCATCGGCCTCTTTGCCGAACAGGCGTTCCCGGCGCTTTGCGAGCGCGAGCATCCCGTGGCCGCCCCCTGCGACTCGGCTTGCCAGCAGGAAATCTTCACCCGCGTCGCGAAGGCGCTCACACGGACCCTCGAGCGTCAGGCACGGGCGCTCGCGGCGCAAAAGGTCGATGCGATCGTGGTCGATATCACCGGCAACCGTGGCGGCACCGACTGGGCGGAAGCCGCCGCGCGCGTGCTGACCGGGCCGGGCGTCGCCGCGCCGCGGATTTCATTCATCAAGCACCCGCATTGGGTGAAGGGCATCGACAATCGTCTGAAGGACATCGACCTGGACCTGAAGCGCACCAACATCGGCACGGCGCAACGCGAATGGCTGCTGGCGGCACGCGCCCAGCTCATCGAGAGCCGCGCCCTGGCAGCCGAGCCCTGCGAGCGCGACGCCATCTGGAAGAACCAGCGCGTTTGCGCACTGCTGGTGCCGCCGCGTCTCCATTCCACCGGCCTTGAAGCAACGCCACGTGCGCTCGATTTTGGCGGCTACGAGGCGGAGTGGGTGCATAACATCGCGGCACAATACGAGCCCAGTGTTGCCTGGCAGGGCAAGCTGGCCATTCTGGTGGACAACAACACGGTATCTGCCGCGGAGCTTTTCGCCGCGACCTTGAAGGACAACGGCCGCGCCACGCTGATTGGCACACCGACACGTGGCGCCGGCTGCGGCTATACCGACGGCGGCATACCCATAACCCTCAAGCACTCGGGCGTGCAGATCAAGGTGCCGGATTGCGCACGCCTTCGCGCCAGTGGTGAGAATGAAGTCGCAGGCATCGTGCCTGACATACTGGTTCCATGGCGG
>DAOMFF010000338.1:0-1906 GCA_035429665.1 Azonexus sp. | reverse complement strand
AGACTGCCGATCATGTCGCCCTCGACGTTCACCGCGGTGCGCACCGTGTCGAGGATACGGTCGATCGGCAGCAGGATGGCGACGGCCTCGGTGGGCAGGCCGACCGATTCGAGGACTAGGACCATGCTCAGCATGCCGACGCTAGGGATCCCCGGGGCGCCGATGGCGCCGAGCATGGCCACGAAGAAGACGATCATCTGGCTGGCGAAATCGAGTTCGATGCCGGCGAGACGCGCGACGAAGAGCGCGGCGGCGGCCTCGTAGAGCGCCGTGCCGTCCATATTGACCGTCGCGCCGAGCGGTACCACAAAGTTGGCGATGTCCTTGCGCACATGCAGGTGCTGCTCGGTGCAGCGCAGCGTGACCGGCAGCGTCGCGGCGCTCGAACTGGTGGCAAACGCCGTGATCAGCGCCTCGCGCGCGCCCTTGAAGAAATGGACGGGCGGCATTCGGGTGAACAGCCAGAGGATCAGGGGCAGGACGACGAGGCCATGGAACAGCGTGGTTCCGGTGACGACGACGATGAAATGGCCCAGGCTCTTCAACAGCCCGCCCTGCTGGCTGGCCACCAGTTGCAGGAGCAGCGCGGCGAGGCCGAGCGGGGCGAGGCGCATGATCCAGCCGACGATCATCAGGCAGAGTTCCTGCAGTTCCTGGATCAGCAGGCGCAGGTTGCGGTAGCGTTCGCCGCCGACGACCAGGGCGATGCCGAGGAAGAGAGCGATCATCACGATGGCGAGAATCTCGCCCTGGGCCAGTGCCTTGAACGGGTTCTGGAACAGACCACGCAGGAACTGGGCGATGTAGTCGGGCAGCGGCATCTGGCGCGCCTGATAGTTCTTCGTCGCTGCGGCGAACATTTCGAGTTGCAGGCCGTCGCCCGGCCGGAAGACATGTGCGGCGCCGAAGCCGATTAGGATCGCCAGACCCATGGTGGCGAAGAAGAAGGCCAGCGTCGTCGTCCATACCCGGTGCATCTGGTCGTGGGCGCGCAGGTTGGCGACGCCGACGACGATGGACGAGAAGACCAGCGGCACCAGCACCATGCGCAGCAGGTCGAGGAAGACATTGCCAACCAGCCTGGTCCCGTAGAGAACTTCCTGTGCCGCGGGAGTCGGCCCGGTGTTGGCCAGCCACAGGCCGCCGGCAATGCCGGCAAGGCAGCCGATCAGGATTTGCGTATTGAGCGAAGTCTGGCGAGGCATGCAATCTGTCCGTGAGCCTGGATGACGATGGATTGTACCCGGTGATCATGACCGGGAGGGTTCGACGACGCTCACTGGAATTGCCAGGTGATGACGAGTATTGCTGCCCGGGTTGCCATCCTGTGATTTTCGCTGTCCGCCGTGCGGGGGATGCCGAACGCCAGGTCGAGATCCTTGCCGGGGGAGTAGATGGCAGCGGGTTCGGCATCCCTTTCGTTGGCCGCGCTGCCGCTGCTGCGCGTATCTCACGCCGAGATCCGGCGCGAGTTTCCATTCCTCGCCGACCTCACGGATAGGAATACGCGACAGGCTGGAGACTGCCGAATCGGGACCGTCGAATGGTCCGCGAATGCGGTTGCGTCCCAGGGCGGCATTGAGGAGGACGCTGCCGAAGGGAACATGCTGCTCGAGGATGAAGGTCAGAGTGTCCGGGGTGCTTCCGGTGCCCGTGCCGTCCGGCTCGCAGCAGCCGGCGACGGCGTCTTTTGCGTTAGCATGGAGCCCTCGAAGGTTTCCAGGGAGTCTGAAATTGAGCGATTTCGCGGCGTTGACCGCAGCCGTGCTGGAATTTCGCGATGCGCGCGACTGGCGGCAGTTTCATTCGTTGCGCAACCTGATCATCTCGCTCAATCTCGAAGTGGCGGAACTGCTGGAACTGACGCAGTGGAAGAACGACGCCGAGGTCGAGGCGCTGCCGGCCG
>DAOMFF010000337.1:0-1910 GCA_035429665.1 Azonexus sp. | reverse complement strand
ACGGGAGGATAGTCGCCCGTATCTCGGATGGGCTGGGTGCGACCGAAGCCGCACAGTTCCACCGTGTCTGGTAGCGGTGTTAACGACGGACTCGAGGCATCGCGGTCGGCTCGATCCGAAGCAACCCATGCAAGCGTTGCCAGTATGGCGAGCAGCCCGCATGCAGCGATGAGCGTGCCGGCCCGCCAGCTGAGTCTCGGTCGAAGTGGCATCAAGCGGCGTGAAGCGGCACCAGGCCGACCGTGACCGGGTTCGACTGGGAAAACGGGATCTTCCAGCTTGCTCTTGCCGCGATGCGGACGCCCGCCGGCGCGACACGGACCCGAAGGAAGGGACTTGTGGTGACACAGGCGATCCCGATCAACGGACCCGAGAACAGGGCCGGTGCCCGAATGCCGGTGTTGAAGCCTTGCTTCCTCGCCAGGCACTTCGTCGGCGCCGCGAATCCTTGGGTCGTTCCGAAAGCCCTCAGCCCCGGCCCCTCTTCCCAGAGACACATGTTCAGGGCTATGCCCAGGCCAGCGGCGAGTTTCATCAGGGGGCTCCGAGCGAGGCCATTTAACTGTCGCAATCTAGCGCAGCAGCGCGTGGACGGGCGTTACCGGCCGAGCGAGTTGTAGCGCCGCTTAATCGAACCTGGCAAATCAGAGCCGCTGGACCTCGCCGCCTGCGACATCGAGGACCAGCGAAAGGTGAGTCACTTAGCAGTGCGCGACCCCGTCCGAGCCGACTGTCTGCTTTGCGCCTTCGTGCGGAGCGGCAATTGCTGTCGATGCCGCCCTGACATTCGGGCCAGCGCAGGCCGCGCGGGTTCCGCCGCACAAGTTCGTGGCCGCAATGTCGCATGTCCCATCTGGCGAGAACGAGCGGCGTGGAGTCTTCCTGGCTGTCCGGCGCACGCCCGCGATGCCAGCCTCAAGCGGCCGCTCGGATACTATCTGCCGCGCTGTAAGTCGCACCGCATCGCCCATCGATCCCGGTGCTTTTGCCGGCCGCACTCACTTCGAACCAGCTCGGAGGTTGAAATCATGAAATCAATTCGCAGCACGGCAGTCAGGTTGGCACTGGGCCTAGGCAGCATCCTGGCCGCGACTGGCGCGGGCGCGGTCGACAACAGTTCACTCGGGAATCCCGAGTTCCGCGAACACAAGGCCACCTACGGGCTCGTCTACCGGCTGCCGAAGGATGTGACCGACGTGCTGGACAACAAGATCTACCCGCCGCTGCGAGAGCGGCTCATCAAACTGGGGCTTGTTGCCGAAGCGCGCACATTCAACCTCCAGCACGTGACAGTGGTGCATGTTCATAACGCCGACCCGGCCACTCCGGCGAGGATGCTGAAGGCGCTTCCGAAAGTTCCCCCAGTCCTCAAGCTGACACTCAAGGACTTTTACAACACGGAGGCGTCAAAAGGAGCTGGAGCACCCTGGTGGTTCGATCTCGGCGTCGTGAAGAGTGGTCAGGGCTATACGGAGATGATGTCCTACAACACGGTGGCCACGGCCGCGCTTACGCCCTTGCGGGACGGACCTCTTCCGCGCTGCACCGGCCCGGTGTATGCGAATATGAGCGAGGCCGCCCGGGAACTTACGCGGACCATGGGCGTCAGCGGAGTCAATGTCATCAAGGATGGCAAAGAGACGGCTTCGCATAATCCTCACAACACTCTCGTCTACAGCATGACGAAGTTCGATCCGCGGCTTCAGGCCGCGATGAAGGAAGTCGCCGACGAGATGAACAAGCTGCTGCCGAACGGGATCGATACCGAGTTTCGTGACGTTTCCATCGTCGAGATCGGTTTCATGGGCAACGTCGTACGCGAGTTCTATCGCATCAGCTTGGTCGATGGAACGGCCTGGGATGTGACGAGCGGGCGCGCGGTCACATTCGGCAAGTAGCCCAGCCCGGAC
>DAOMFF010000336.1:0-1924 GCA_035429665.1 Azonexus sp. | reverse complement strand
TGCTCGTGATGCTCGTGATGTTCGTGAGCCGCGAAACGATCACCGGCCTCGGCCCATTCGATGATCGCCTGCCACTGCTCAACGTCACGCGCGGCGCGGGAGGGCGGCAGATCGAAGATGGTCATGCCGGCGGCCGACGCCTGCACATAGACCTGCGTGTCGCGCAGGTAGGCCAGCACGGGCAGATCGAAAGTAGCGAAAAAGCGCTCGAGTTCGCCCGCCGCGCGGGTCCGCGCATCGACGCGCATGCCGATCACGGCAACGTCCGCCCGGCCCCGGCGCACCGCCTTCTCGGCCAGCAGTTCGGTAAGAAAATGGCGCGTCGCCATCATGTCGAAGATCGACGGCTGGACCGGCACGATGACGCGCGTGGACAGCTTTAGCACTCGTTCCAGCATCCTGCCGTGGAGGCCGGCCGGGGTATCCAGGATGACATGACTGGTGCCCCTGGGCGGTCTGGCGACGGCGTCGAGACCAATCTCCCAGGTGTCGATGGTCGGCAGCGCGAAGGGGCGGAGGCCCAGCCATTCGCGCGATGACTGCTGGCGATCGATGTCCCCCAGCATCACTTCGTGGCGCTTGCTGGCGAAATAGCCTGCCAGGTTGGTCGCCAGCGTGCTCTTGCCGGAACCACCCTTGGGGTTGGCAACGAGAAAGGCCTTCATGTCCTGTCCTCCAGATTCTTCAGTGTTTGTCGCACTAGGTTAACATGCTCGCGCAAGGTGTAGACCAAATCGGTGAACGCGAGGGGAACCTTGAGGCCCCTCGCCTCGTCGTCGAGCACATCGAGCCGGCTGCGGTATTCTGGCAGTTTTGCAGCATCGAAGCGTTGTTTGAGGTCTTCCTCGAGAAATTTCAGCTCGCCGTAGCAACGAAAGACCTTGGAGCGTACCCGCCACGAATAGATCGCCGGCGCCACCTTGAGCAGCGGAATCAGCAACGCGAAGACGGGAATCAGAAGAACGATCAGCCGGTCGATCAGCACCGCCAGCCAGAACGGCAGGTAGCGCTGGAGGAAGGGCGGGCCGGACTTGAAATAGCGCGCCGCCTCGGGCGACAGCGGCAGCAGGCGGTCCTTGTAGGCGGGAAACTCGCCGGCGCGCTGGAAGAAGCCGGCGCGCCCGTGCACCTCGGTGGCCGCCTGCAGCAGCAGGCTCTGCAGAGCGGGATGGAAATCGTCGCGGACGATCAGGTTGGCCGTCGGCGCCAGCACGGTGACGTCATGCGGCGGATAGTCGCGAACCAGATCGGCGACGCCCTGCGGCAGCGTCAGCTTGGTCAGGAACGGGAAGCGGCGCTGGTAGGCCTCGGCCTGCGCGAAACTCATCAATTTGACCCCCGGCGAGCGCAACAGCACCTGGACCACTGGCGCGTTCTCGGCGGCAATGATGAAGGCGGCGTCGATACGCCCCTGCTGCAGTTCCTCGGCGGCCTTGAGGCCGGACAGCGGCAGCAGGTGGTCACCGGGCTTGATGTCGTTAGCGCTCAACAACTGCTGTGCCAACTGGCGCACGCCCGAGCCTTCCTGGCCGATGGCGATGCGCTTGCCCTTGAGATCGGTCAGACGATCGAAGCGCCGGTCGCCGCGGTAGAAGACCCAGACCGGTTCGAAGAAAACGCTGCCGAGCGAGAGCAGCCGGGAATCGGTATCCTCCTCGTCGGGATCGCCCTGCGGCTCAACCACGCCGCCCTGGACGAAACCGACCTGAGCCTCGTCATTCTGCAGTCGTTCGATGTTCTGCAGCGAACCGGCCGAGGTCCGGACCTCGAGCGTGACCCCATTGCGGGCCAAGATGGTGGCGTAGCGGCCGGCATAGGCGTAATAGGCGCCCGCGTCACTGCCGGTGGTGATCACTATCCTGTTCGGCGGGGCGGGCTGAACGAACTGGAAGGCGACGACGAAGCCGATGCCGACGATCAGGAA
>DAOMFF010000335.1:0-1936 GCA_035429665.1 Azonexus sp. | reverse complement strand
CCGGGCGCAAGCCCTACTGCGTGATGGCCTGCATGATGCGCGTGCTCGACATCGGACCGATCGAGGAAATCTGGCAGGGCGTGCTCAAGAGCAAGGCCATCGGGCCCAATGACAAACCCGTCAAGCAGGTCAAGAACATGGCCAACCCGGAATTGACACGTCCGTCCATCGGCTTCATTCCGCATGCCAAAGGCAAGATGGATGGAGGCTGAATTGCGCAACGCGCTGGTTGAGGATCTCGACCAGTTGATTCGCCTGCATGACCGCGAACTGGATGCGGAGACGCTGGCAGCGTTGCGGACGGCGGCCTTTCCCGGCGGGCTGGCATTGTCCGCCGCCGACGAGGCGGGTGAAACGGCCTACGCCAACATGGCGGCAGCCCTGCGCGAGAATCCGACGCTGGATGAACTGGCGGCCGATTATGCGGCGATCTACCTGAACAACAGCTTCGGTGCCTCGCCGTACGAGTCGGTCTGGCTAAGTGACGAGCACCTGGCCTGCGACCGGTCGATGTTCGAATTGCGTGAAATCTACGCGGCGGCCGGCTGGCGGGTCGGCGACTGGCGTCGCCGCTTCGATGATCATCTGGTGCTGCAACTGCAGTATCTGCGACGGGTTCTCGCCAGTGCCGCGGTCGACCCGGAAAAACTGGCCGGTTTCATCGACGAGCACATCGGCTACTGGCTTCCGGACTGGGGACAGCGGGTATCGTCGTACTGCGGCACGCGGTTCTATGCGGCATTGGCCGAGTTGACCTGTGTCTGGCTGCGGCGATTCCGTGAACTGCTCGGCGAAATCCACGATTTGCCGCTGCCCTCGCGCGAACGGATGGGCGAGAAGATTAATCGAAAACTGGCACTTGACAAGGCCGAAATCGCCCCCGTTCGCTTCATGCCGGGCGTTCAGGGGCCGAGCTGGTAATTTCACGATACCGCGGAGTTCACCGCCATGCCGGCTTGGCGGTGGCGCCAGATCGTTCCGGGTGCCGGGTGGCATTTTCGGTATGTTTTCACCCCATGCCGGCAAACCATTATCTGCGCCGGACGCTGCTTCGCCGTGGCGGAAATCGGGCGAAGGCTGCCGTAGTGTTTGGTGTCAGCGAGCGCAATATCTACCGCTTGATCAAGCAGCATGAACGGGGCGACTGAATCGCGTGCCGAAAGCGCGGTCCCGCGCCTCTGGCGTCCAATACGTTACCCTGCGGCGACTCGTCTGGCGATGTGGGCCAGCGCATCCTCGACCTGGTCGATCAGGATCAGGCAGAGGTCGCCGGCCTGCAGGCGGGCGAGGGCGGTGTCGATGGCCAGGAATTCGCCGGTGATGGCATCGATCTGCCGGGTCCGGCGGGCATTCGCCAGACCTTCGCGGAGCAGGGCGATGACCTCTCCGTCCTCGCGACCGCGCTGGCAGGCATCCTGATAGAGGACCACATCGTCGAAGGCGTCGCCGAGAATCTCGGTCTGCTGGCGGATGTCGTCGTCGCGGCGGTCGCCGGCACCGCTGATGACCACCGAACGGCGCTTGGCCGGCATGTTGCCGATGGCATCGACCAGCGCCTGGATGGCGTCCGGGTTGTGGCCGTAGTCGGCAATCAGGGTGGCGCCCTTGTAATCGAAGACATTGAAGCGGCCAGGGGCGGTCTGCGCATCATTTACGAAACCGGCCAGCGCGCGCTCGATGACTTCCCAGGCGATGCCCAGCGCCCAGCCGGTGGCGACGGCCGCCATCGCGTTCTCGACCTGGAAGCCAATGGCACCATTGCGGGTGATCGGAATGTTGGCGAGCGGGATGCTGTGTATCCTGCGGCCTTCGCTGCAGACTATCGCATCGCGCTTGACATGGACGACGCGCTTGCCCTGGGCGCGATGCGTTGCCAATACTGGGTTCATGCGATCCTGGGCAAAGAAGATGACCGAGCCATGGCAATGTTGCGCCA
>DAOMFF010000334.1:0-1951 GCA_035429665.1 Azonexus sp. | reverse complement strand
CTCGAAAGGGTCGCCCCATGATCAAGATGAAAGGACTCGGCCGCGGCCTCGACGCACTGCTTTCCGGCAGCGACAGACCACATGGCGACGAACAGCGCAATCTGCCGGTCGATCGCCTGCGCCCCGGCAAGTATCAGCCGCGGACGCAGATGGATGAAGGCTCATTGGGCGAACTGGCGGCATCGATCAGGGTCCAGGGTGTCATGCAACCGATTCTCGTGCGTGCCGTCGATGGCACGCCGGGCGCCGAGCGCTACGAAATCGTCGCCGGCGAACGTCGCTGGCGCGCCGCGCAACTGGCCGGTCTCGGCGAAGTTCCGGTGCTGATCCGCAGCATTCCCGATGAGCAGGCCTTGGCGATGGCGCTGATCGAAAACATCCAGCGTGAAAACCTCAACCCGCTCGAGGAGGCGCAAGGCCTGCAGCGGCTGATCGACGAATTCGGCCTGACTCACCAGCAGGCAGCCGACGCCGTGGGTCGTTCGCGTCCCGCCGCGACCAATTTGCTTCGATTATTGCAGTTGACCGCAGCCGTTCAGGAAATGCTGATGTCGGGCAAGCTGGACATGGGCCACGCCCGGGCGCTTCTGCCGCTGCCCGGTGCGCAGCAGGTCGCGCTGGCCCAGCGCATCGTGCACAAGGGACTTTCGGTGCGCGAGGCCGAGCGGCTGGTGCAGCACCTGCTGAATCCGCCGCGGAAAGCTCCAGAGGAGGCTGTCGACCGCGATCTTCTGCGTTTGCAGGAAGAACTCTCCGACGGCCTCGGGGCAAATGTCGCGATCCGCTCCAACAAAAAGGGAGCGGGCAAGGTCACCATCGAGTTCGGCAGTCTCGACCAGTTGGACGGCCTGATTTCGCGTCTGCGCGGGTGAGCGATGGCGAAACCCGGAAGCCGTCGCCAATGCAGAGAAATACCGTCTTTGTGCGACGCAGCAATTGACTCATCTATAAGACTTGATTACAATCGCGGAGTTTTCAGTCGGGGCCTGTCGTGCACCCGCATGTGAGCTGGATTCTCAGCCGACAAGCGGCGCTGGCGATACTCCTGGGAGTCATCACCTGGGTATTGGTCGGCAGCAATGCGGCAGTCTCGATTCTGATCGGGGGATCTATCGGCATCATCGCCAACGCGGGCTATGTCCTGCGGGCCATGCGAGTGTCGACGGGAGATGACCCGCTCAGGCTGTATCGGGCGCAGTCGGCCGGGGAGGGCTTGAAGTTCGCTCTGACCTTCGCTGGTTTTGCGCTGGTGTTCTGGGGGTACAGGGAGGTTGCGGCGCTGCCGCTCTTTCTTGGCTATGCATCGACATTCGTCATCTTCTGGATGGCACTCTTGAAGCAACGCTAGGCTGAACGGAGAAATCATGAGCGCTGAAGGCGGCCTGACCACTACAGGTTATATCCAACACCACCTTACCAACCTCGCCGTCTGTTCGGACGCCGCCAAGGATGCCGCCGGCCATTGCCACGGCTTCTGGACCTTCCATCTGGACACCCTGCTGGTTTCCGGCATTCTCGGCCTGCTCGTCTTCGGCCTGATGGCCAAGGTGGCAAGCAAGGCCAGCACCGGGGTGCCGGGCGGCCTGCAGAATTTCATCGAAATGGTCGTCGGCCTTGTCGACCAGCAGGTCAAGGATACCTTCCACGGCAAGAGCAAGTTGGTCACCCCGCTCGCCATCACCATTTTCGTCTGGGTGTTCGTCATGAATGCCATGGACCTCATTCCCGTCGATTTCCTCCCCTTGGGAGCGGCCGCGGTGGGCGTCCCGTACTTCAAGTCGGTGCCGACCACCGATCCCAACCTGACCTTCGCGATGTCGATCACGGTCTTCTGTATCATGATCTGGATGAATTTGAAGGTGAAGGGTGTCGGCGGCTTCCTGCACGAGGTCTTCGCGGCGCCGTTCGGCATCAAGCTGGCCCCGGTCAACTTCATCTTCCGCGTCGTCGA
>DAOMFF010000333.1:0-1955 GCA_035429665.1 Azonexus sp. | reverse complement strand
CCCAGAACTTGTGTGACTGTGGCGTGAACCGTCGAACCGTTCTTGCACAGCAGCGTGCCGGCGACAACTTCGTCCGACCAGTCGAAATTCAACTGGCCGTCCCTGATCCACGGCGACAGGAAGTTGTAGAGGTTCTTGGCGTACAGCTCCGAGGCGTGGGTCGGCATGCGCGAGGGCAGGTTGAGCGGGCCGTGGATGTTCACGTCGTTGGCGATGACATGCTCGCCGGGCTGGGTCAGTGCGCAGTTGCCACCGGATTCGGCGGCCATGTCGACGATGATGGCGCCGTATTTCATGCGCCCGACCATGTCGCGGGTGATGATCACCGGCGCCTTCTTGCCGGGGATGGCGGCGGTGGTGATCACCACGTCGGCGGCGGCGACGGCCTTGGCTAGTTTCTCGGCCTGCTGGGCTTTCTCGTCAGCCGAGAGTTCGCGGGCGTAGCCGCCGGTGCCGTCGGCGGAGACGCCGGTGTCGACGAACTTGGCGCCGAGCGATTCGATCTGCTCCTTCGCCGCGGCACGGACGTCGTACGCCTCGACCATGGCGCCCAATCTTTTGCAGGTGGCGATCGCCTGCAGGCCAGCGACGCCGGCGCCGATGACCAGCACGCGCGCGGGACGGATAGTGCCGGCGGCGGTGGTCAGCATCGGGAAGAACTTGGTGCAGCGGGCGGCGGCGATCAGGCCGCACTGGTAGCCGGCGCACGACGCCTGCGAGGAGAGGGCGTCCATGCTCTGGGCGCGCGAGATGCGCGGCAGCAGGTCGAGCGAGAAGGCGGTGATTTTCTTCGCGTTGAGCGCGGCCAGCCGGGCCTTGTCCTCGAAGGGCCTGAGCAGGCCGATCAGGGTCGAACCCTCGGGCAGCGCGGCGATTTCCTCGGGCGACGGCGGGGTGACGCGCAGGATCAGGTCGGCGTTGCCATAGGCTTCGCGAATGCCGCCAACCATGTCGACATCGGTGTAGTCCGAGTCGAGGAAGTGGCTGTCGGTTCCGGCACTCTGTTCCATGCGTAACCCGGCGCCGAGGGCGGCAAATTTCCGGGCGGTTTCCGGTACCAGGGCGACCCGGTGTTCGCCGGGGGCGCGCTCCCTGGTGACCGCAATGGTCAGCGGCATGCTGTGCTCTCCTTGGTCTCGGGGGCGGCCCCCGTCTTGGTTATGGCTGAAGGCAGGGTCGATGGTTCAGGAAGCGTCCGGCTGGCAGTTATGGAAGCGCAGTTCCTGCGGATAGGGGAAGAAATCCTCGACGTGGCCGTCGCGGATCTTCTGCTGTGCATCCTGCCAGAATTTTGCCGACAGCAGATCCTTGTGGTGCTTGAGGAAGACCTTGCGCAGGACTGGCGAGGCTAGCAGGAAGGTGCCGAACTCTTCCGGGAAAATATCGTTCCTGGCCACGGGATACCAGACTTCGCCCGACATTTCGGCTTCGAAATCCGGAGCCGGTGGAATCTTGCGGAAGTTGCAGTCGGTCATGTACTCGATTTCGTCGTAGTCGTAGAAGACGACGCGGCCGTAGCGGGTGACGCCGAAATTCTTCCACAGCATGTCGCCCGGGAAGATGTTGGCCTGGGCCAGTTCGCGGATCGCGCTGCCGTATTCCTTGATCGCGTGCTCCATGCCCTCTGCGTTGCCGGTGCGCTCCATGCGCTCGAGGTGGATGTTGAGCGGCTCCATGCGGCGCTCGATGTAGATATGCTTGATGACCAGCGCATCGCCATCGATCTCGAAGCAGGAGGGCGCCAGCATGCGCAGTTCTTCCAGGACTTCGTCGTTGAAGCGCTTGAGCGGAAAGGCGGCGTTGGAGAATTCGAGCGTGTCCGCCATGCGGCCGACGCGGTCGACCTGTTTGACCATCATGAATTTCCGCTTGACCGTCGCGCGGTCCATCTCCTTGGAACTGCCGAAGACGTCCTTGATGATCTTGAAGACGTAGGGGTAGGACGGCAGCGTGAA
>DAOMFF010000332.1:0-1966 GCA_035429665.1 Azonexus sp. | reverse complement strand
CTGTAGAGCAAGGTGTGACGATTTTCGATGCAACTCGTCGCAATCAGCGTGTCGATCGTCTTCCGGACCGTCACTCCGCGCGCACGCAGATGGCGGAAATTGCGGGCGGCCTGCAACGCCACATCCAGACCCACCAGGGGAACAACGGGCAGCGCGGTGAGCAGGGTTTTCGCCTGATTGAAATCGTGTTCGCTGACAAACCCCTGCAGTACTTCGGCGAGGATCAGATCGCCGATCAGCAGCAACTCGCTGGAGAGCAATTGATCGAGACGATCACTTTGCGGCGTCAGGTCACCACGAAAATAGTCGATCCAGACACTCGAATCGACCAGGATCATCGATCCTGCCTCATCGCCTCCAGATCACCCTGCCAAGCCAGCCGGCCGCGAAAGCTACGGATTTCTTCCTGGCGCGCCAAGCGCAGCAGGGTCTTGAGTCCCTGCTCCACCGCTTCCCTCTTGGTCTTCAGACCGGTGACCTGCAGCGCAGCCCGCATCAAAGCATCGTCAATCACAATATTTGTTCGCACGATACACACCCATTAAACTTTAGATACACATTCTAGCTCCTGCTCCCACAAACACAAGCAGAAGGAAACAACCGTGTCCGATCCCATCGACTTCTGGTTCGACTTTTCCAGCCCCTACGGCTACCTGCTGAGCGAGCGCATCGACGAGGTGGCCGCCCGTTTTGGGCGCAAGGTGCGCTGGCATCCGATCCTGCTCGGCGTCGTCTTCAAGGCCACCGGCAGCGCACCGCTGACTCTGCAGAATCCCGCCAAGGCCGCCTACTCGCTGCTCGACTTCGCGCGCTCGGCACGCTTCATGGGCGTCCCTTACCGCCATCCGACCCGGTTTCCGCTGGCGACGCAGAATGCCGCCCGCGCCTACTACTGGCTGCACGGCGAGGACTGCGCGCTGGCCCGGCGCTTTGCCCACGCCACCTTTCGCGCGCTGTACGTCGACGACCGCGACATCGCGGCGCCAGACGTCGTGCTGGAAATTGCCGCAGGTCTGGGTGTCGACCGCAGCAGCCTGGAAACCGCGCTGCAACGCCAGGAAATCAAGGACCGGCTGAAGGCCGAGGTCGACAACGCGCTGGCCATCGGCGTCTTCGGTTCACCGCATGTGATGATCGACGGCGAGCCCTTCTTCGGTGCCGACCGCCTGCCACAGATCGAAAAGTGGCTGGAAACCGGGGGATTCTGAGACCGCCATGAAACGCATCTGCGTTTTCTGCGGCTCCAACGCCGGCCACGACCCGCGCTATCGTGCTGAGGCAGACCTCCTTGGCCGGCTGCTGGCCGGGCGCGGCATCGAACTGGTCTACGGCGGCGGCAATGTCGGCCTCATGGGGGTCATCGCCGATGCTTGCCTGGGCGCCGGCGGCACGGTCATCGGGGTCATTCCCGAGGCGCTGATCGGCAAGGAGGTGGCCGGGCGCGTCGTCGATCACCGGGGCCTCACCCGCCTCGAGGTCGTCGACTCGATGCACACCCGCAAGGCGCGCATGGCCGAGCTTGCCGACGGCTTCATCGCGCTGCCCGGCGGCTTCGGCACCTTCGAGGAGTTCTGCGAAGTCCTGACCTGGGGCCAGCTCGGGTTCCACGTCAAGCCGATGGGCCTGCTCAACGTCAATGGCTTCTACGACCCGCTGCTCGCCCTCTTCGAGCGCGCCGTCGCGGAAGGCTTCCTGCGCGAGGAGAACCGGGCGATGGCGCTGGCTGCAGACGACATCGAGAGCCTGCTCGCGGCGCTGGCCGCTTACCGGCCGGAACCGGTCAGCAAATGGCTGAAGGAAGCGCAGCAACTGTAAGACACGTAACGCGACAAGAACAGCGAGGCGACATGAGCACCCTGAAAACCCAACTGAACCCGCGCGGCGTCGAGTTCCAGGCCAATGCGGCAGCCATGCAGGCGGTGGTCGCCGACCTCCATGAGAAAGTGGAGAAGATCGCGCTCGGCGG
>DAOMFF010000331.1:0-1975 GCA_035429665.1 Azonexus sp. | reverse complement strand
ACTGCGCTCAGAACGACGACTTCTCTGCTCATGTGTAACCTCCTGTTAGAAATTATTCAGCCCACCAGACTGGCAAGCCCCAACAAAAACAGCAACAGCATCCACAAGACCGTGGCGCGCCAGACGAGTCCGACGGCACTCTGCATGAAATCGGCATCGGCCGGGTCGCCGAGACCAAGTTCCACGCCGCCTGCCACTTCGACACCCTCGGCGACCGGCGTACCGAGCTGGACGCCAAGCGCACCGGCGCCACTGGCCAGGACGATGCCGAGATCACGGTCCCGCGCCTGACCGGCCTGGGTGCGCCAGCAATAAACCGCATCCTCGAAATCACCGACGATGGCAAATGCCGACGCCGTCGCCCGCAACGGCAACCAGTCGATGATACCGAAAACCTGCCGGGAAAACGTCGAGAAATTGTTTTCCATTGCAGTATTTTCACGCGTCCACCGCGCCTGAACGATCTGCGCCAACCGATAAAGCACGGCACCGGAGGGCCCTGGCAACACCACGAAGCACAGGATCACGCCAAATACGTGGCGATGCGAGGCCGCCATGGCCGCTGCGATCGACTGCCGGGCAATCTCCTGCGACCCCATGCCCTCGGCCGGACGTCCCAGCCACTGGCTCAGCAACTGCCGGGCGCGGGGAAGGTCACCCAGCTGCAGCGCAAGCTGGATTCCGCTGAAATGATGGCTGAACTGGCGGAAGCCCATGGTCAGGTAGAGAACGCCGACATTGAGCAGCCAGCCGAGAAGCGGGCTGAACGAATAAAGAAAGCCATAGACCAGCACGACCAGGATCACCGGCATCAGCACGGCGAGGCACCAGGCAATCACGCCATGCCGGTATTCGCCGCCATCGAAACGGCTTTCGATGAAGTCAGCCCAGGCCTGCAGCGGCCCTTCCACGACGCGGCGGTAATTCAGCGGCTGTAGCTGCTCGATGAGAAAGACTGCAATCAGCGAGAGAAGACTCATGGGGGGCCGAGAATCGCCGTGTCCGGCGGGTGTCAATGCGCAAGGACGCCACCATACCACAAGCTCAGGCGGCTTGCAGATCGAGCCTTTCGCTCAGCGAACGGATCATTCCGGCGGTGGCGCCCCAGATGAAATAGTCGCCGTAGGGCATCGCGAAAAAGTGGCGCAAGGCGCCACGGTAGTGCAGCGAATGGCGCTTGTGATTGGCCGGATCGAGCAGGAAGGCAAGCGGCACCTCGAACACTTCCGCCACTTCGAACGGATCGGGGGCCAGTTCGAATGGCGGCGTCAACAGGGCGACCACCGGCGTCACCCGGAACCCGGTGCCGGTATGGTATTCAGGAAGAAAGCCGAGAATCTCGACGTGTTCCCGGGCGAGACCGATCTCCTCCTCGGTTTCGCGCAGCGCGGTGTGGACCGGCGACGGATCGTCGGCCTCGACGCGGCCCCCGGGGAAACTGATCTGCCCGGCATGGTCGCGGAGATGGGCGGTGCGCTGCGTCAGCAGCACGGTCTCGCCGGAACCGCGCTGGACAATCGGAAAAAGGACGGCGGCCGGGGTCAACTCGGTGAAGTCCACGCCTGCTTCCCGCACGGGTTGACCAGTCGCCGGCTGGGTCAGCAGACTGGCGCGCAGACGTTCAAGATCAAAATTCATGCCGTTTCCGCGTCATCCTCGATTTCGGCATGCACCGCCGCCAAGGCGTCCTGCAAGGTCTCCTCGGAAAGGTTGTTAAGCGACGTGGCGACCATGTCGGCGGCCTCGACGGCGCCCACCGGAAGTTGCTTGCTGTCGAGGCAGGCGATCAGCGCTGCCGAAGCCCCCGCCACGCGCAGGATGGCCTGGCGCTCTCCCATCAGCATCTCGACTTCGCGGCGCAGCATGGCGATTTCCTGATCGCGGTGCGGCATCTTGCTCTCCTAGAATCGTTTTCTGAGTGTCATGGTACTGCCGTCGCGCTGCATTTCCATCCGGTTCAGGAAACTCATGCCGA
>DAOMFF010000330.1:0-1982 GCA_035429665.1 Azonexus sp. | reverse complement strand
ACTACAAGTACCTGCTGCGCCAGATGACCGAGATTCGCGACGGTCACCGCCGCAATGCCAACCCGGACATGGTCAAGGTCATCAAGCCCTACACCAATGACCAGTTGGTGGCGATTTCCGCCTACCAGTCGAGCCTGGTGATGCCGGGTTCCATGTGCAAGCCGAAGGCCGGCGCCGCCAAGAAGAAGTAAAGCAACGACTGCTATCCCTTGCTGCCCGCATGCCGCGGGCAGCAACTCTCCCGGAGCCCATCCGGACGCAACAAGACAGAGAGCAGCATGATGGAAAAACAGAACAGGATCGTCGGCGGGCTGACCATGGTCGCCCTGATCGCCATGGTCGCCGCCTACTTCGCCCCGATCTGGTGGGTTTCCCTGACTGCGCCTAACTACCCGCCCGACGCCTTCCCCGACGGCATCCGCATTCATTTCCATTTCGACGGCGTCTATAACGGCTGCAAGGCGGCCGGCAAGGGCAGCCGGATGGCCGGCGAGATCATCCAGAAGGATCTCGGCGCCGACGACGAGCGCTACAACCCGATCACCGACGCCGCGAAGAACGTCGACAAGGGCGCCGAAGGGCTCGACTGCGTGCATGAGATGAACACCATCAACCACTACGTCGGCATGTACCCGATCGCCACCGGCGCGCCGGTCGAAAAGCCGCTGGCCAAGTTCTTCTTCGGTTTCTTCGCGGTGATGCTGCTGGCCTTCGCCATGCCCGGCAAAAAGGCCCGTCTGATGACGTTGACCGCGGGATTCATCGCCGTCGCGGCGTGGATGATCGTCGACCAGTTCGTCCTCGGTCGCCTCGAAAGCCACGTTCAGGCTTACATGCAGGAATCCGGGACCTTCTTCAAGGACATGGACCGGATCAAGGTATGGGGCGACAACGTGCGCAACATCTCCATGGCCGTCATCATCGGACTGATCGTCATCATGGGCATCGTCATCGCCGGCGTCGCCAGGATTCGCTCCTTCCAACTGCTGCTGGCGCTGGTTCCGGCCCTGCTCCCCGTGTATTTCGTCATCACCTACGCCGGCTGGTTGTGGTTCTTCGGTCACAACATGCACCCGTGGGGCGCCTTCACGGTCAAGGCGTTCATGCCCACCGTTTTCGGCGAAGGCAAGGTCGCGCAGTTCTCGACCTTCTCCTACCCGTACTGGGGCTATGGCCTGCTGGTGCTGATCTTCGTCTGCCTGATGCTGGCACTGCTGATCCGCCGCAAACAGTTGCGCGAAGGTTCGGTCGAGTAGGGTTCCCGTGCCGAACTTCCCGCGATTCCGCAACGGAGCGCTGGCGGTCGCGCTTCTTCTGGTCTGCTCAAGTAGCATCTCAGAGCAGGAACGCGGCTCGAATGCCGACATGAGCAACGCGCCACGAGTCGCCATCGACCGCCCGAAGCCGATCTTCATGTTGCGCGAACGTGACGCGCGCATTCATGGTCTGAAGCCTTTCCAGGATCTCGTCGACAAGGCACCCGCCGGCTCCCTGCTCAAGCCCCCGCCCGGCCATTACGCCGGGCCGGTGATCATCGACAAGCCATTGACCATCGACGGCGCCGGCAAGGTCGTCATCGATGCCGGCGACAGGGGCACGGTGATGGTGCTGAACACCAGCAACGCGGTCCTGCGCGGCCTGCACCTGACCGGCTCGGGCGATTCGCACGACACCGATGATTCGTGCCTCGACGTGCGTGGCAATAACAACCTGATCGAGGACCTGAAGATCGACAATTGCCTGTTCGGCATCGACCTCAAGCAATCGAGCGACAATATCGTCCGCGGCAATACCATCCGCTCGAAGGATCTTGACCTTGGCGTGCGTGGCGACGGTCTCCGCCTCTGGTACAGCAACAACAACCTGATCGAGAAGAACGAGATCATCGACTCGCGCGACATGGTGGCCTGGTACGCCCACAAGAACACCTTTCGCGAGAATCTTGGCCGGCGCAGCCGCTACTCGATCCATTTCATGTTCGC
>DAOMFF010000329.1:0-1985 GCA_035429665.1 Azonexus sp. | reverse complement strand
ACCACGCCGGTCGTCATCCAGAGCGTCAAAATCATCTCCGAGAAATAAGGACTCAAAAGTGATCAAACTCACCACCAACCACGGCGTCATCATGCTCGACCTGAACGCCGAAAAGGCGCCGAAGACGGTTGCCAACTTCCTCGCCTACGTCGAGGCCGGGCATTACGACAACACGGTTTTCCACCGTGTGATCAAGAACTTCATGATCCAGGGCGGCGGCTTCGAACCCAACATGAACCAGAAGCCGTGCTCGGCGCCAATCGAGAACGAAGCCGCCAACGGCCTCAAGAACAAGCGCGGCAGCATCGCCATGGCGCGCACCGGCGACCCGCACTCGGCCACCGCCCAGTTCTTCATCAACACTGTCGACAACGACTTCCTCGACTTCAAGTCGCCGTCCGGCCAGGGCTGGGGCTACTGCGTGTTCGGTGAGGTCAGCGAAGGCATGGACGTCGTCGACAAGATCCGCGCCGTGCGTACCGGCAACAAGGGTTTCCATCAGGACGTGCCGGCGGATGACGTGATCATCGAGAAAGCGGAAGTCGTTTGATCCTCTTCATCTCAGATTTGCACCTGTCGCCCCGGTCGCCCGGGGCGATGCGTTTGTTCCTCCAGTTTCTTGCCGGCCGGGCCCGCGAGGCGGAGGAACTCTATATTCTCGGCGATCTCTTCGAAGCCTGGATCGGTGATGACGACAGCGGCGACCCGTTCAACGCCGAAGTCGTTGCCGCGCTGCGTGCCTCCAGCGATGCTGGGCTGCGCATCAGCGTCATTCACGGCAATCGCGATTTCCTGCTTGGCGATGGCTTTGCCGCCGCGACCGGCGCCAGGCTGCTCGGCGATCCGCATCTGCTGTCGACGCCTGAATGGCAGTTTGTTCTCTCGCATGGTGACGCACTCTGTCTCGACGATGCCACCTACATGGCCTTCCGTGCCCAGGTTCGCAACCCGGCCTGGCAGGCAGCGTTGCTCGCCAAACCGCTGGGCGAGCGCCGCGTAATTGCCGCCCACATGCGCGAGGTCAGCGAGTCGAGCCAGCGCGACAAGGACAACCCCTACACCGATCTGCAAGCAGCCGCCACCGATGACTTTCTGCGCGAACACGGCTACGTGACGTTCATCCACGGCCACACGCACCAGCCGGCGACGCATGACCACATCGTCGACGGCATCCACGTCGAGCGCTGGGTGCTGGCCGACTGGCACGAGGACCGCGGCGAGTGCCTGGTCTGGGATGGCGAGGCATTGCACCGAGAAGCGCTGACCCAGGAAAATCGGCCCTGAACGGGTGTCGACCGCGACAGGCATGAAGTCCCCCTGGGGGGCGACTAGCGCTCCCGGCATCCTGCGCGAGGTGTTCGGCTATCCCGCCTTCCGCGGCGCCCAAGCCGAGATCATCGACCACGTCGCCGGCGGTGGCGACGCGCTGGTGCTGATGCCGACCGGCGGCGGCAAGAGCCTGTGCTACCAGATTCCCGCCCTGCTCCGTCCGGGCTGCGCCGTCGTCGTCTCGCCGCTCATCGCACTGATGCAGGACCAGGTCGACGCGCTGACCCAGCTCGGCGTCAAAGCCGCCTGCCTCAACTCGACACTCGACTGGCGCGCCGCGCAGGCAGTCGAACAGGCCATCTTCAGCGGCAGTCTCGACCTCGTCTATATCGCCCCCGAACGCCTGCTGCTCGACCGCACGCTAGCCATGCTCGATGCGCTCTACGAGGCCGGCAAGCTGGCCCTGTTCGCCATCGACGAAGCGCACTGCGTATCGCAATGGGGCCACGACTTCCGTCCCGAATACCTGCAATTGTCGGCCCTGCACGAGCGCTACCCGCAGGTGCCGCGCATCGCACTGACCGCCACCGCCGACCAGGCGACGCGCAACGAAATCCTCGCCCGCCTCGGCCTCGGCGAAGCGCGCGTCTTCCTCTCCAGTTTCGACCGCCCGAACATCCGCTACACCGTCGTCGAGAAGGACAACGCGAAGAAGC
>DAOMFF010000328.1:0-1988 GCA_035429665.1 Azonexus sp. | reverse complement strand
ATGCTCTATCCGACCTCGTATCTCAAGTCGCGTGGTCTCGGCAAGGAGTGCGCGTTACTGACCGATGGCCGCTTCTCCGGCGGCACCTCCGGCCTGTCGATCGGCCATGCCTCGCCGGAGGCCGCCGACGGGGGTGCCATCGGCCTGGTCGAGGACGGCGACACGATCGAGATCGACATCCCCAACCGGCGCATCCATCTCGCCGTCAGCGATGATGAACTGGCGCGCCGGCGTGCCGCCATGGAAGCGCGGGGCTATGCCGCATGGCAGCCGGTGGCGCGCGAGCGCTTCGTTTCGGCAGCCCTGCAGGCCTACGCCCTGATGACTACCTCGGCCGACAAGGGGGCGGTGCGCGACGTGACGCAGATCCAGCGGCGCAAGTGAGTCTGCCGCTCTGGCTCGGGTTCCTGCTGGCGGCGATCCTGATCGCCGTCACGCCCGGGCCGGGCGCGGTGATCAGCATGAGCACCGGCATCCGCCACGGCTACCGGGCGGCACTGACGGTCATTCTCGGATTGCAGGTGGCGCTTGCGGTGCATGTCGCGATCGTCGCGCTGGGACTCGGCGCGCTGCTGGCAGCCTCCGAGACCGCCTTCGCGGTGCTCAGGTTCATCGGGGCCTCCTACCTGATCTGGCTGGGGATCCAGAAATGGCGGGCGCCCGTCGTTCCCGCCGATGCCGCTGCGTCGCCCGTGCTGCGTAACGGGTTGTTCCTGCAGGGGCTGTTGGTCAACCTGACCAATCCCAAGGCGATCATCTTCGTCGGCGCAATGGTCCCTCAGTTCATCGATCCCGGGCGGGCGCAACTGCAACAGTATCTGCTGATCGCGGCAACTCTGTGCGCCACCGATATCCTCGTGATGTCGGCCTATGCCCTGACCGGTCGCCAACTTGGGCGCTGGCTGCGCGATCCGCAGTCTATTCGCGCGCAGAACAGGGCCTTCGGCGGCCTTTTCGTCGCGGCCGGAGCGGTGCTGGCATTCTCTTCGCGATCTTCATGATCATTCGCGGTCAACGCCCGGAATCGCCATGCGTTAACAGGAGGCGACCAGAAATCGCATTGCCCCGACCTCGGACTTGCTGCGCCAGAAGCGGTTTGCAAGTGATGGAAAAGGGTCTTATCATCAGAAGTTGATTCACCCACCAACCCGACAAACGGAGCGAGAGAATGAAAGCTGTTTATGTTGCGATGATGGCCGCCGCTGGGATCGTGATGGCCGGCCAGGCCCAGGCTGACGAAGCCTTGGCGAAGTCCAAGAACTGCATGGCGTGTCACGCCATCGACAAGAAACTGGTCGGCCCGGCCTACAAGGATGTTGCCGCCAAGTACAAGGGTGACGCCAAGGCTCCCGCCATGCTCGCCGAGAAAATCAAGGCTGGTGGCAAGGGTGTCTGGGGGCAAATTCCGATGCCGCCGAACAACGTCACGCCGGAAGAAGCTGCCAAGCTCGCTGCCTGGGTCCTCTCCCAGAAGTAACTGTGCCTTGCGGCGAAGAGGCCGGCCGCTGGCCGGCTTTTTTGCGTGTTCGGGTATTGACACCACCAGGTTGACAAAGGATAATCTTCCGTTCTTCCGGAGGGGTTCCCGAGCGGTCAAAGGGATCAGACTGTAAATCTGCTGGCTCTGCCTTCGAAGGTTCGAATCCTTCCCCCTCCACCAGTTTTGAATGCCGTACCGGCCTGTGTTGCGGGCAAGAACTAAGCGGGTGTAGCTCAATGGTAGAGCTGAAGCCTTCCAAGCTTATGACGAGGGTTCGATTCCCTTCACCCGCTCCACATTCCGGCGTGAATGGAGTGCAAAGGTAGGCCCATGTAGCTCAGTGGTAGAGCACTCCCTTGGTAAGGGAGAGGTCGGCAGTTCAATCCTGCCCATGGGCACCACCGGTTGGTTTGGATTCTGGGTTTTTTCTTATTTGATGATTGGGGAACTTGAATGGCTAAGTCAAAATTTGAGCGTACGAAGCCGCACGTAAATGTGGGCACGATTG
>DAOMFF010000327.1:0-1998 GCA_035429665.1 Azonexus sp. | reverse complement strand
ATGGCATCCACCTTGGCCGGAACGATGGCAACCTGGTGGCAGCCCGCGCCATTCTTGGACCCGACCGGCTGCTCGGGGCCTCGTGCTATGCCGATTTCGCCCTGGCGCGACAGGCGGCCGCGGCCGGCGCCGACTACGTCGCATTTGGCGCCGTCTTTCCCTCGCCCACCAAGCCGAATGCCGTGTCTGCCGCGGTCGACCTGTTTTCCCGGGCAAAAACCACGTTGACTGCGGCAAGCTGCGCCATCGGCGGCATCACGCTCGACAAAGCGCCAATCCTGATTGCCGCCGGCGCCGACCTGCTCGCCGTGATCAGCGACCTGTTCAATGCGCCGGACATCACGGCCCGCGCCGCCGCCTACCAACACCTGTTCGAGGAACCACACGCATGACCTCACGCAACCAGCAGCTATTCGAACGCGCCCAGCGCCACATCCCCGGTGGCGTCAATTCGCCGGTGCGCGCCTTCCGCTCGGTCGGTGGCACGCCATGCTTCTTCCGGAAGGGCGTCGGCCCGCGCGTCCAGGACGCCGACGGCAAGTGGTATCTTGACTACGTCGGCTCTTGGGGTCCGCTGATTCTCGGTCATGCCCACCCGGAGGTGGTTTCCGCCGTGCAGGCCGTCGTCGTCGATGGCCTGACCTTCGGTGCGCCGACCGAACGCGAAGTCGAAATTGCCGACCTGTTGTGCGAACTCGTCCCGTCAATGGACATGGTCCGACTTGTCTCATCCGGCACCGAAGCGACCATGAGTGCCATTCGCCTGGCGCGCGGTTACACCGGGCGCGACGTGCTGATCAAGTTCGAAGGCTGCTACCACGGCCATTCCGACAGTCTCCTGGTCAAGGCCGGTTCCGGCGCGCTGACCTTCGGCAATCCCTCGTCCGGCGGCGTTCCCGCCGATCTGGCGCAGCACACCATGGTCCTCGCCTACAATGATCCGCAACAACTCGCCGATGCCTTTGCGCGGCATGGCGACAGAATCGCCGCCGTTATCGTCGAGCCGGTGGTCGGCAACATGAACCTGATCGTGCCGACCGTTGAGTTCCTCGGGGCCATGCGCGAACTGACCGCGCAACACGGCGCGGTACTGATCTTCGACGAAGTGATGACCGGATTCCGCGTTGGCCTGAACAGCGCCCAGGGCCTCTATGGCATCACGCCCGACCTCTCCACCTTCGGCAAGGTGGTCGGCGGCGGCATGCCGCTCGGCGCCTTCGGCGGCCGACGCGAAATCATGGAACAGGTCGCCCCGCTTGGTCCCGTCTATCAGGCCGGCACGCTGTCCGGTAACCCGGTGGCGGTGGCGGCTGGTCTGGCAACGCTCAAGCTGGTTCAGGAAAAAGGCTTCTACGAGGCGTTGACCGCAGCGACCAGGGCGCTGTGCGACGGTCTGGTCGGAGCCGCGTGCAAGCACGGCATCGCCTTCGCCGCGCAGAACGTCGGCGGCATGTTCGGTCTCTACTTTGCCGAGCAATGCCCGGCGACCTACGAGGCAGTGCTGGCCTGCGACAAGGAAGCCTTCAACCGCTTCTTCCACGCCATGCTCGACGCCGGCCACTACTTCGCGCCATCCGCTTTCGAAGCCGGGTTCATTTCGGCGGCACATTCCGCTGCCGATATCGCGGCGACCATCACCGCGGCCGACATGTATTTTGCGGCAATGGCGTGAGCACCGGCCTCGCTTGGGTAGTCCTGTTCTTCGCCGGTCTATGCGAGATCGGCTGGGCGGTCGGGCTGAAGTATACCGAAGGCTTCAGCCGCCTGTGGCCGAGCGTCGCGACGGGCGTCGCGATGCTCGCCAGCGTCGTCCTGCTCGGCTGGTCGCTGAAAACCCTGCCGCTCGGGACTGCTTATGCGGTGTGGACAGGCATCGGCGCGGTCGGCACTGCCATTCTCGGCATGCTGCTGTTCGGTGAGTCGCGCGAGGCCGCCCGGTTGGCCTGCATCGCACTGATCGTCGCCGGCATCGTCGGGCTGAAGCTGGTCACCCCGGAC
>DAOMFF010000326.1:0-2008 GCA_035429665.1 Azonexus sp. | reverse complement strand
AACTTTTACCACTCAACGGCCCCGATGCACCTACCTCCCGTGAGAAATGCGGGCTCTTATGTCCGTAATGTCAAGACGAAGGCAAACTGATCCGTCCTGCATTTGCAGGTGATACTTGGGCAATTGGCGCCCAATGCGGACGGCAGGAAGCATGGACGACGGTTGATCTGGCTCTTATCCGCGGGTCGGTGCCGCATGACCAAGGTTCGTCGTGGGGCTTCCTCTGTCTAGCAAACGCGCATCGGATGATCCCGGCATCAAACCCGGATCGAGGGTTCCCCTCCTTCCTCATCCTGCCGTCGGCATTGGGCGTCGATGACTGTTCGTGTTATGGCCGTTTCACCTTCTGCTTGTTAGAGCCGGTTGCCGCCGCATCGCCGTCAGGCGAACTTCGGCTCGACCATTCGAGCGATGGCCCAGATGAAGCCGACCAGCTCGCGCGCGATCGCCACAACGATCTTGGGCGCCGGCTTGCCGGCCGCCGTGAGCTTACGATATCGCCCCGAGAGCCGGACTTGCGCCTTCCAGGCGACGTTGCGGATCGGCTCTGGCAGATCCTTCATCCGGTCGCGAATGATCTGTGTCACCCGTGCCGGGAACCGGTAGGTCCAGGCCGCCTCGACCAGGCAGGTCCGCGCCAGCGCATTGCCGGTCTTGGTGATCGGGCCGCGGCGGATCGTCGCGCCACTGGAATGCTCCGACGGATTGAGGCCGAGATAGGCCATCAGCTGGCGGGGATTGTCAAACCGGCCGAAGCTGCCGACCTCGGCGACGATCACCGCCGCCACGACCAGCGACACACCGCGCAGCGCCTGGATCGCCAGGACGACCGGCGCCAGCGACCACTGCGGCACCAGGTCGGCGATCGCCCGCTTCAGCCGATCGCACAGCGCCTCGGCACGCTCGATCCGCTGCAGCATCTCTTCGTGCGCCAAGTGCTGGGCCGGATGCGCGAAGGTCAGTTCGCCCAGCCAGCGGCGATGCATCTTCGTCCAGTGGCCATAGGGGGAAACGATGCCATGACGCAGCAGGAAGCTCAGCAGTTGCTGGCGCATCTTGCGCAAATCCCGCATCGCCTGTGCCCGCAACCGAACCAGGTCCCGCATCGCCTCGTGCGCCTCGTCCGGCACCCAGACTGCGGTCAGCTGCCCGGCGCGCAGCGTCTGCGCCAGCATCATCGCGTCGCGGCGGTCGGTCTTCACCTTGTCGCCGACCTTGCGCGGAATCAGCGCCGGCGCCACCACGTCGCAATGGTGTCCGAGACGCGTCAGATGACGCTGCACACCGTAGCCACAGGGGCCGGCTTCATAGCAAAAGTGCAGCGGCCGGCCGTCCTTCGACAGCCTCCGGCACAGGCTGCGCAGCGTATCCGGCTCATTCGCGATCGTGCCGTAGAACCGCACCTCGGCGCCCGCCATCGCATCGACCAGCGCGACCGAGATCGTCTTCTTGTGTACGTCCAAGCCGACGAAAAGCGTAAGATCCGTCATGGTCCGCCTCGCTCAGTGCCTGGGGATCGGCTCCGACCATCGGAGCAACCCCCGTCAGCGTTGTTACACGCCTTAGTCGACACTTCGAGGCGGGCCAACTCAACCGACTGCCGCCTCACGGACATGATGGTCTAGTTAGAGGCCTTCTAAACAATTTGTCCAGCGAAAGCGTGCTGTGCCTGTCCCGCCCTGGCGCTACGGGCGATTTGCAAATCTCCTGGGAACGCGCGGGAGATGGCGCTGCGCTTCAGTCGAGCGAGGGCTTCGGCGTCTTCGATGACAGCTTTTCAGCAATCACAGCGGCGGCGCCAATCCCTGCGTTCTCTCCCCATGGGCGGACGCATTCAGACATGAACCGGGCGCGCCGGTCAGCTTCGTTCGAACAATCCGCGTTCATCGGCACCCACGCGAGTCGCAGCACGTCACCATGCCGTCGCATTCGGAAGACTGCACCATCCACCTCTACCTGTATCGGGACGTCGGCCATGACCTCCAGCGTCTCTTCAGATGCGGCGGCA
>DAOMFF010000325.1:0-2013 GCA_035429665.1 Azonexus sp. | reverse complement strand
TCCCCGGCGAAATGCAGGTCACCGTCTCCCTGAAGCAGGTGTCCTGCGGAAGCGAACTGAACGTGCTGCAGGAAGGCATCCCCGGCGTCATTCCGCTGGAGATGTGCCATCTCGGCTGGCAAGAATCGCTCGCGCAACTCGCCACGCTTGTCGAGCCCGAAATTCCCGGATAGCGCGGTGGCGTCAGCCAAGTTGGATGGAAACGGATTTCCCCAGGCGTGGCCGCAGGCGCTCATTAGAGAGGCAGCGCCCCACGTGTCCTTGCCGCCCTTCTGCTGTGGTGCCTGAGCGCGCGCACGTGAACCCATCATCCCCGCCACGGTGCCGTGATCGGACCGCGATGCGCATGGCTGCGTTCCGTCAGTGGGTTACTCCTGGTGCATCGCCACAAACCAGTGCGAGCGGCCTTGGGAACTGGCCCGGACACATCGCTTCGAACCATCCGCCCCCGGCATTCGACAAGTTCTGCGGCAATCCGGCGGGCCAGAATGCTCCGGCGAACACGCACTTCCGGCAACTTCTGCGGGTGGCCCGGCCTGAGTGCTCGGGGTTGCGTAAATCATTTCAAGGGGGCGGATCGCGCCGGGGCTGACGGTGAGAGATCGGATTCTGCCGGTTGCCAGGTCTAGTCCCCGACGATATCGACCCCTGCGGGCGGAGTGAACCTGAAGGTTGCCGCCGGCAGAACCGGGTTGCGCTCAAGGTTGGCGAAGCGGATGTGCGTCGTCTGGCCAAAGCTGTCGTGAAGTTCCATGGCCTTGAGGTCCTTGCCGGCAAAACCGAGGCGGACCTTCTCGAAACCGCTGTCGCCGGCCTTCGGCGTCGCCTCGACCCAGTTCATTCCTTCGGCCTCGCCGGCTTCCTCGAGCACGAAATTTTTTTCCAGTTCGTTGCTGCCGGCAAGCAGCGCCGCCGGCGAGCCGCTGATCGCCAGTCCAGCCTTGCGCACGGTGATCTGTTTGAGTTCCGGATCGTAGATCCAGATCTTCTCGCCGTCGCCGACGACCAATTGCGGGTAGGGTTTCTGGATGTCCCAGCGCAACTTGCCCGGCCGCGAGATGGCGACGACCCCCGACGATTGCTGCGGCTTGCGGCCGCTCTTGCCGATGACGATCTGCGAAAAGTCGGCTTTCAGCGTGCGCGTGCCGCTCAGGAACTGATGCAACTGGTCGACCGCGCCAGCCTCGGCGAGGACGGGAAAGATCGCGACTGCTGCGGTCAACAACGCTTTGAGGGCAAATTTCATTCGGCTTCGCGGCGCGCCAGCACTTCGCGGCCGCCGCGCGCGTCCATCGTCGACACCAGCCCGGCCTTCTCCATCGCTTCGATGAGGCGCGCCGAGCGGTTGTAACCGATACGCAGGTGGCGCTGGACCAGAGAGATCGAGGCGCGCTTGTTCTTGAGGACGATTTCGACTGCCTGGTCGTAGAGCGGGTCGTTCTCGGCGTCGCCGCTGTCGCCGCCACCGCCCTCGCCGCCCTCGTCGTCGTCGCCGGCGGCGCCGTTGAGGATGTCCTCTACGTATTCCGGCGTGCCGGTAGCCTTCAGGTGTTCGACGACACGATGTACTTCGTCGTCGGAAACAAAGGCGCCGTGAACGCGGGTCGGGTAGCCGGTGCCGGGGGCGAGATAGAGCATGTCACCCTGGCCGAGCAGCGCTTCGGCGCCCATCTGGTCGAGAATGGTGCGCGAGTCGATCTTGCTGGAAACCTGGAAGGACAGGCGCGTCGGGATGTTGGCCTTGATCAGGCCGGTGATCACGTCCACACTCGGGCGCTGGGTCGCCAGCACGAGGTGAATTCCCGATGCCCGCGCCTTCTGAGCAAGACGGGCAATCTGTTCCTCGACCTTCTTGCCGACGACCATCATCAGATCGGCGAGTTCGTCGATGATGACGACGATGTAGGGCAGCGACTTGAGCGGCTCGGGGGTTTCCGGCGTCAGCGTCAGCGGGTTGGGAATGTGCTGCCCGTGCTTTTCGGCTTCCTTGATCTTGTGGTTGAGGCCGGCGAT
>DAOMFF010000324.1:0-2025 GCA_035429665.1 Azonexus sp. | reverse complement strand
GCCGAATGGTTGTGGATGGACTCGAAGTTCTCCGACTCGACGACGTAGGCGTCAACGCGTGCTTCATCGTTGAGGCGTGCGGCGACGTCGCGGACCATGTCCTCGACGAATTTCGGATTGTCATAGGCGCGTTCGGTGACGAATTTCTCATCCGGGCGTTTGAGCAGGCCGAACAGTTCGCACGAGGCTTGGGCCTCGACCAGTTGCACGATTTCCTCGATCCACACGAAGTCGTTGGTGCGGGCGGTGACGGTCACGTGCGAGCGCTGGTTGTGCGCGCCGTAATCCGAGATCTTCTTGGAGCACGGGCAGAGGCTGGTCACCGGCACGACGACCTTGACCGAAGTGGCGATCTCGCCGTGGCAGATGTCGCCGATGAAGGTGACGTCGTAATCCATCAGGCTCTCGACGCCGGAGATCGGAGCGGTCTTGTTGATGAAGTAGGGGAAGTTCATCTCGATGTGACCGGTCTCGGCTTCCAGCTTGGCGACCATGTCGCGCAGCATGACCGGAAAGTTCTCGACGGAGATTTCGCGTTCGTGACCGTTCAGGATCTCCACGAAGCGCGACATGTGGGTTCCCTTGAAATTGTGTGGCAGCCCTACGTACATGTTGAACATGGCGATGGTGTGCTGGACGCCTGCAGACTTGTCCTGCACCCTGACCGGGTGGCGGATGGCCTTGATGCCGACCTTGTTGATCGCAATCTGGCGGGTATCAGCGGAGCTCTGGACGTCGGGGATGTTCGGGGCGGGCATGCTCATGATCATTCTTCGATTGGTTGTTGCGGTCGGATTCGCTCGCGAACTGTCCGCACGATGCCGGCCTTGTCGAGCCCGAGGTCGGCAAGAAGCTGTCCCTGCTCGCCATGGTCGATGAATCGGTCGGGCAGCCCAAGGCGAAGCAGCGGGACCTTCAGGCCGCGTTCCGTGAGGACACGATCGACTTCGGAACCGGCGCCGCCGATGACCGCATTTTCTTCGACGCTGACCAGCAGCGAATGGTTCCCGGCCAGTTCGACAATCATTTCGCTATCGATCGGCTTGACGAAGCGCATGTTGGCGACGGTGGCGTCAAGTTCCCCGCCGGCGGCGAGGGCAGTGTGCACCAGGCTCCCGAAGGCGAGCAGGGCGACATCCTTGCCCTGACGAATGATCTCGCCCTTGCCGAGCGGAAGCGTGTCGAGGTTCGCTTCCGGAACAGCCCCGGTACCGCCGCCGCGCGGGTAGCGGACCATGCTCGGGCAATTCAGCGCGTAGGCGGTGGACAGCATCCGGCGACATTCGGCCTCGTCGGCGGGGGTCATGACGACCAGGTTGGGAATGCAGGTCACGAAGGAGAGATCGAAGGTGCCGTGATGCGTCGGACCGTCGGCGCCGACCAAGCCGCCGCGGTCGACCGCGAAAACGACCGGCAAATTCTGCAGTGCGACGTCATGGATCAACTGGTCGTAGGCACGCTGCAGGAAGGTCGAGTAGATCGCGACGACCGGTTTCAGCCCCTCGCAGGCGAGACCGGCGGCAAATGTCACGGCATGCTGTTCGGCGATGCCGACATCGTAATAGCGGTCCGGAAATTCCGCGGCGAAGCGGACCAGGCCCGAGCCTTCGCGCATCGCCGGGGTGATGCCGACCAGGCGAGAATCTGCACGCGCCATGTCGCACAGCCAGTCGCCGAAGACTTGGGTGTAGGTCAGTTTGCCCGGCCCCTTGCTGGACTTGATGCCTTCGCCCGGTGCGAATCTGGAGACGCCATGGTAAAGGATGGGATCGGCCTCGGCCAACTTGTAACCCTGGCCCTTCTTGGTGATCACGTGCAGGAACTTGGGGCCCTTGAGGTCGCGCAGGTTTTCCAGCGTCGGGATCAGTGCGTCGAGGTCATGGCCGTCGATCGGCCCGTAATAGTGGAAGCCGAATTCCTCGAACAGCGTGCCGGGGGCGATCATGCCCTTGACATGTTCTTCAGCGCGGCGCGCCAGTTCGAGCAGCGGCGGCGCGAACTCGAGCATGTGGCGGGCGCCGTTGC
>DAOMFF010000323.1:0-2029 GCA_035429665.1 Azonexus sp. | reverse complement strand
GGCGCCGTGCTGACCGAGTGGCAGGCGGTGACGAAGAAACTGCCGGCATTCAAGGCGCACGCGGCAACGGTGGCCGACATCGAGGCACAACTGAAGCGTCTTCTCGGCAAGCACTTCGTCGTCGCCACGCCCTTCGAGCGCCTGCAGCACTATCCGCGCTACCTGAAGGCGATCGTCGTCCGCCTCGACAAGCTCAAGGCCAACCCGGCGCGCGATGCGCAACTGATGGCCGAATACGGCCCGCTGTGGACCAACTATGAGCGCCGCGCCATCCAGTTGGCCAAGCTGGGGACGGTCGATCCGCAGATCGAACAATTCCGCTGGCTTATGGAAGAATTGCGCGTCGGCCTCTATGCGCAGGAACTGCGGACGCCGGTGCCGGTCTCCGCCAGGCGACTGCAGAAACAATGGGAAGGAATCAAAAATGGGTGAACCATGGGTGACGTGATGCTGGCGCTGGCGAGAACCCTCGCCAGCCTGAAACAGGGCAGGGTCTGGGGCTATGTGCTGGTGCCGGCCGTCGTCTCGCTGCTGCTCGCGGCCGGGCTGGCGATCTGGGCGCTCGGCGCCGTCGTCGGGCAGATGATGGACTACCCGCCGATGACCCTGCTCGTCGGCTGGGGGCTGGTCTGGCTGGCGCACATCCTAGCTTACCTGGGCGGCTGGATGGCGATCTTCGCCATCGCCTACCTGACCGCCTCGCTGCTGGCGGCCGTCCTCATCATGCCGCTGATGGTGAAGCACCTGGGGCAAACGGAGTACCGCGACGTCGCGGCGATGGGCAAGGACAGTTTTTTCGCTGCCGCGGTCAACAGCGTCGGGGCATCGGTTGTGTTCGTCATCGCCTGGGTGGCGACGATTCCGCTGTGGCTGATCCCCGGCTTCTCGCTGCTCATTCCGCTGCTGCTGATGGGTTGGCTGAACCGCCGGACCTTTGCTTACGACGCGCTGTCGCTGCACGCCACCGCCGACGAATGGACGGCGTTGCGCAAGGGCAGCAAGGCGCAGTTCTTCATGCTCGGCCTGACCATGGCGCTGTTCGCGCATGTTCCGTTCGTCGGCCTGCTGGTCCCGGCGCTGGCGGCGCTGTCATTCGTCCATTTCGGGCTCGAGGCCTTGCGCCGCTCGCGCGGCGGCGCATTGGTCACTATTGGAGGTGAGCGCACATGAGCCGCAGCTTTGGCGCCGTCATCATCGGCGACGAGATCCTTTCCGGAAAGCGCCAGGACAAGCACTTCGCGAAGATCGCCGAGATGCTCGGCGAGCGTGGCCTGCGCCTGTCCTGGGTCGAATACCTGGGCGACGATCGCGCGCGCCTGACCGCCACTTTCCGGCGCACGATGGCCGCCGGCGACGTCGTGTTTTCCTGCGGCGGCATCGGCAACACGCCGGACGACCACACACGGCAGGCGGCGGCGGCGGCGCTCGGCGTAGGTCTGGAAATCCACCCTGAAGGACTGGAGGAGGCGAAGCTGCGCTTCGCCGACGACATGACGCCGCAACGCCTGCAACTGGTCACCTTCCCGGCGGGTGTCGGGATCATCCCCAATCCTTTCAACCGCATTCCCGGCTTCATGGCGAACGAGCATTATTTCGTTCCGGGCTTTCCGCAGATGGCCCACCCGATGATCGAGTGGGCGCTCGAAACCTTTTACCGTGACGAGTTCCGCCCGGTCGCGGGCACGGTGGAAAAGGCCTTCCTGCTGACCGGGCCGACGGCTTACGAGAGTGCCCTGCTCGATCTGATGGAACGCATCGTCAGCGCCTACCCGACCTTGCGCCTGTTCTCGCTGCCCTCGCTGACTGGCAACGCGCGCCGGCATCTCGAACTCGGGGTCGAAGGCGAGCCGGGGCTGGTCGACAAGGCGATGGACGAGATCCGCAGCGAAGTCGAGCAGCGCGGAATTTCCTGGACCTGGCGCCCGTAAGCGACAAGGAACCGCCAATGAGCATATTGCGGTCGACGTAAAAAAACCCGCGGAATTCGCGGGCTTTTCGGGAATGGCCGGGGCGCCGGTATTACTTGGCG
>DAOMFF010000322.1:0-2071 GCA_035429665.1 Azonexus sp. | reverse complement strand
CGTAAAGGCCCGGCAGCGGCGAGGCACAGAGCCCGTCGACGAGGATTCCGCCCATTGTGTAATGCACTGCCGGCCGCACCGGAATGGGTGCATGAGCGGGGTCGACCCCGAGATACTGCTCGGCCAGCTCATAGATCTGCGGCAGACGCTCGCGCAGCTTGGCTTCACCGAGATGGCGAAGGTCGAGATGGACAACCGACCCATGCGGGCCTTCGATGGTCCGCCCTTTCTGCTGCTCGTACCAGAAGGCCTGGCTAAGCCGGTCGCGCGGTCCGAGTTCCATGGCCTTGTTGCGCGGCGTCGGTTCTGCCGGCCCGAGACCGTAATCCTGCAGGTAGCGATAGCCGTCCTTGTTCAGGAGGAAACCGCCCTCGCCACGGCAGGCTTCGGTAAACAACAGGCCGGTGCCGGGCATGCAGGTCGGGTGATACTGGACGAACTCCATGTCGCGCAACGGCACACCGTGGCGGTAGGCGAGGGCCATGCCGTCGCCGGTCACGACGCCGCCGTTGGTGTTCTCGCGGAATACCCGGCCAGCGCCGCCGGTGGCGATGATGACCGACCTTGCCTCGATCAAGGTGAATTCTCCCGAGGCGATCTCGATGGTCACCGCGCCCTGAACACGACCGTCCTCGACCACGAGGTCGACACAGAAATGTTCATCGAAACGCTTGATCGACGGATACTTGATCGACGTCTGGAACAGCGTGTGCAGCATGTGGAAGCCGGTCTTGTCGGCGGCGAACCAGGTGCGCTCGATCTTCATGCCGCCGAAGGCGCGCACGTTGACATGGCCATCCTCCTTACGGCTCCACGGGCAGCCCCAGTGCTCGAGTTGCGTCAGTTCCTCGGTGCATTGCCCGACGAAGTACTCGACCACATCCTGCTCGCACAGCCAGTCACCGCCACCCACGGTGTCGTTGAAGTGATACTCGAGGCTGTCGGTCGGCAGCTTGACCCCGGCCGCGCCACCCTCGGCGGCGACGGTATGGCTGCGCATCGGATAGACCTTCGAGACCAGGGCGATCTTCAATGCCGGATCGGACTCCGCCACCGCGATCGCAGCGCGCAGTCCCGCTCCGCCACCACCGACAATCACCACGTCTGCCTTGAATGTTTCCACACTTCCTCCTTCAGTGTCAGACACTGTCAACCACGATCAACGTCCAAGAATGCCTGACAGGACACCACCTGCAGGCCGGCCGGTCAATTGCTCGCCGGGATACCGACTCTCTCCTTTTCGGAAACTTTCAGTGTCAGCATCTGATACATGCCGCCGAAGAAACGCTGATCGCTGACGGTGACAAAGCCATTGGATTTTGGCAACCAGGCGTCAATTTCCTCGGTGAACAGGTCGCGGGCGAACGGCTCGAGGCGGTCCAGAACCGGCATCCAGAAATAGCGCAGCGGATTCAGGCGGCTCGCCGGCGCGTAATCGACGATGGTCAGCGTGCCGCCGGGACGGACCACACGCAGCGCTTCGGCCAGGGTTCTTTCGCGCACCTCCTGCGGCTGTTCATGGAGCAGGAAGAACAGCAGTGCCCGGTCGAAGCTCGCGTCGGGAAAAGCGAGCGCCGCGGAGTCCATGCAATGCAGCTTGATCGGCAGATCCTCGGGCAACTTGCCCGACAGATTCTCGAGCTGAATCGGCAGGATATCGACGATCTCAAGCAGGCCATCCGGGGCGACACGCTGCGCCAGTCGCGGGGTCAGATCCCCGTAGGCACAGGCGATCTGCAGGGTGCGCCCCATCAGGTTGTGGCCGTAATCGTTGAGCACCGCATTGCACAGGCGTTTGTAGTTGCCCCAGAGAATCAGGTTTACCAGCCACTGTCGCTCGAACAAGGTTACCGCATGTGGATGGATATAGGCCCACCAGTAGTTCGCCTGCAGGTAGTGAGGCACGTCCGGGAGAGTCTTCGCAACGGCAGCACAAGAGGCGGCAACTGTTTGATCGTAGCTGTTTTTCATTTTGCGGATGCCATCAAATGCTTTCGATACAAGTCCGGGATCGATCACCAAGCCAGCCGGAAGCCCATGCGATGAGCCGGTGCCAGCCGGTGAAGCCCCC
>DAOMFF010000321.1:0-2075 GCA_035429665.1 Azonexus sp. | reverse complement strand
TTGGACAGCTTCTCGCCGGCGGCATTGGTCGCCACCGGCAGATGCGCGTAACGCGGCGTCGCGTAACCGAGGCAGCGCTGCAGCCAGACCTGGCGCGGGGTCGAGGCGATCAGGTCGGCGCCACGGACGACATCGGAAATGCCCTGAAATTCGTCGTCGACCGCAACAGCCAACTGGTAGGCGTACAAACCGTCGGCCCGGAGCAAGACAAAATCGCCGACATCGCGCTCGATGTTCTGGACTTGCCGGCCCTGCACCCGGTCGCTGAATGCGATTTCCTCGTCGCCCACCCGCAGCCGCCACGAACGGACGCGACGCCCGTGCACCGGGCCGTTGCGACAGGTTCCCGGATAGGCCAGCCCGCCATCGCTGGCGGCGCGCGTCGCCGAGTCGGCGATTTCCTTGCGCGAACACGCACACCCGTAAGCCAGGCCCGCAGCCCGGAGCCTTTCCAGCGCCTCGGCATAGGCATCCGAACGCCGGCTCTGCCAAAGCACCGGACCCTCCCACTCGAACCCGAAGGCTTCCAAGGTTTTCAAGATGCCGTCGGCCGCCCCCGGAACATTCCTCGGCGTATCGGCATCCTCCATGCGCACCAGCCACTCGCCGCCATGAGCGCGGGCATCGAGATAGCTGCCGACCGCGGCGACCAGCGAACCGAAATGCAGCGGACCGGTCGGCGAGGGGGCAAAACGGCCGCGGTATTGTGTTTTTTCCATATGGATGGCGCGAACTGCAACGGGATGGCATCCTGCCAGGGATGCCCATTATCGTCCGGAACCATGATCGCCCGTAAGCCCGCCCGGAGTCCCGTCGACACCCGGTCCCGGCAGATGTCGAACGCGACCGGGGAATGTCGTGAGCGCCATTGCGGAGGCATTGGTATATTAGCGGCAACATCAAGCCCGCCATTCGAGAGTCTGCCATGTCCGACCTGCTGCGTATCGCCGAAGCTGTTGAATTTGCCACCGTCAGGCACGCACACCAGCGCCGCAAGGGCGCCAGCGAAGCCCCCTATTTCAATCATCTCGCCGCCGTTGCCGCGAACGTCGCCAGGGCGACCGGAGGGCAGGACCCCAACCTGATCATCGCCGCCTACCTGCACGACTGCATCGAGGACTGCGGGGTCACCGGGGCCGAAATCGAGGAACTGTTCGGGGACGATGTGGCCGCCCTCGTTGCCGAGGTCACCGACGACAAGTCACTGCCCAAGGAAGAGCGCAAGTCGTTGCAGGTCGAGCAGGCCCCGCACAAGTCGGCGCGCGCCAAGATCCTCAAACTCTCCGACCTCGTTGCCAACCTGAGCGACATGCTGGTGCATCCCCCGGTCAATTGGAGCCTCGAGCGACAACTGCGCTACTTCGTCTGGGCCAATGACGTCGCCAACGGACTGCGCAACGGCACCCCGGCCCTGGAAGCGCCGGCGCTTCTCGCCGACTTCGACGCCCTGTTCGCCCGGTTCGAGGAACTGAAGGCCGGCCCGACCATGCATCCGCTGGCGCTGGCGATCAAGATCGCCGCCAATGCCCATGCCACCCACCGGCCGGACAAGGGCGGCGCCCCCTACATCCTGCACCCGCTGCGCATGATGATGCGCCTGGACAGCGATGACGCGCGCATGACCGCCGTGCTGCACGACGTGATCGAAGACCACGAACACGAGGGCTGGACTTTCGAGCGCCTGGGCAGGGCCGGCATTCCGGAAAACGTCATCGAAGCGCTGCGCTGCGTCACGAAGCTCACCGAGGATGAAGACTACGCCGCATTCATCGAGCGCGCCGCAACGAACCCGCTTGCCAGGGCGGTGAAACTCGTCGACCTCGAAGACAACATGAACCTGTTGCGCCTCGGAGAACTGCTGGACAAGGATGTCGAGCGCCTGCGCAAATACCACCGGAGCTGGCTGCGCCTGTCGTGATACGGCCCGCTGCCCGGGGGATCAGGGAGGCCGGGACCATCGAACAAACGCATGCGATCCATCAAGTGCAGACGTTCAGACTTGATCTGACATAAGTTGTCAGAATGAACGTCTCGGTCCGGCCACAACCGGCAGGTTAGCTTCGCTCCACAACAGA
>DAOMFF010000320.1:0-2081 GCA_035429665.1 Azonexus sp. | reverse complement strand
CCGCCGGGGTCCAGTAGCCGGTCCGCCAGCAGAGGCCGAAGCCGCTCAGGGCGACGACGTCGCGCTGGTCGATGACATAAACGCGCTCTTGTGCCTGAGCGACGGTGGCGCCGAAGCCGATACCGGCCAGCAGAGCCACAAGAAGAGATTTCTTGGCAATGTTCTTGATCATTGTTTTCCCTCGTTGAAGAAAATTAGCAAACCTTTTTACCCGTGTAGCTACCTGTTTTCAGGATTCACTACGGACCTCCAGCCTATTCTGCCATAGGGTGATTGCCGATTCCAAGTCATTTTGGCCACTCCAGGAGAGCTTTTTGTGGTCAACGCAACACTTTCCGGCAACCCAGACATGCGTGACGCATTCACGGCCCGCGACATGGACCAGGTGCGATATCGGATCGTAACAGGGCGTGGCGTTCAGCCCCTTGAGGCTGACAGCGACCAGATCGGCGGCCTTGCCCGGGGTTATCGAACCGATTTCGTGGCCGAGGCCGAGCGCGATCGCTCCGTTGAGCGTCGCCATGCGCAGGGCCTCGCGGGCAGGCAGCGCGCTGGCATCGCCGCTGCTGCCCTTGGCCAGCAACGCGGCAAGGCGCATCTCGCCGAACATGTCGAGGCGGTTGTTGCTGGCGGCACCGTCGGTTCCGAGGCCGACGTTGATGCCGAGTTGTCGCATTCGCACCACAGGGGCAATGCCGCTGGCCAGTTTCAGATTCGAGGTCGGGCAATGCGCGACGCTGCATCCGGTTGCCGCGAGCAGTTTGAAGTCGCCGTCTTCAAGGTGGATGGCGTGCACCCCGATGAACCCCGGGCCGAGGAGGCCCAGGCGCCGCAGTCGCAAGAGCGGCGTGACGCCGTGCTGGCGCAGGCTCTCCTCGATTTCGTGACGGGTTTCATTGACATGACAATGAATCGGCACGTTGAGCTGTGCCGCAAGGGTGACAATTCGCTCGAAGCTCGCATCGGCGACGGTATAGGGGGCATGGGGTGCGAGGCAGAAGCCGATCAGGGGATCGGCGAGCCATTGCTCACGGACCGCCAGTCCCTTGTCGAGATAGTCGTCTGCGTCGCTGGCATAGGGGGTCGGAAATTCGAGTGCCGTAATGCCGAGCATGGCGCGCATGCCCAGTTCGCTGGCGGCGCTGGCAGCCGCTTCCGGGTAGAAATACATGTCGTTGAAGCAGGTGACGCCGCCCAGCAGCATTTCGGCGCAGGCCAGGCGCGTGCCGTCAAGGACAAACTGGTGCGACGCGTTGGCGGATTCGGCGGGCCAGATGTGCCCTTGCAGCCAGTCCATCAGCGGCAGGTCGTCAGCCAGGCCGCGCATCAGCGACATCGCGGCGTGCGTGTGCAGATTGACCAGGCCGGGAATCAGGATGTGGTCCTCGAGCACGACCCGCTGTCCCGGATCGAAGCGGTCGCGCGCCCCGCCGCTCGGCAGGATGGCGACGATCCGTCCGTCGTGAACGGCGACGGCATGGTTCCTGAGCATCACATCGGGGTCGACCGCGGCAATCCAGCGTGGCTCGATCAGCAAGTCGATGAATTGGGGAGTGGTTTTGATGGGCAACGGCGTCTGACTCGGTATGGGTGGCGTGTTAAAATATCAAATTACGCTCGATTCAACCAATGAAGCGCTGCCCGGGTGGCGCGGACGTGAGACATGGACCAATTCGCCAAAGAAACACTGCCGATCAGTCTCGAGGACGAGATGCGGCGTTCCTATCTCGACTACGCCATGAGCGTCATCGTCGGCCGGGCGCTGCCCGATGTGCGCGACGGCCTCAAGCCGGTGCATCGCCGCGTGCTTTTCGCGATGCACGAGCTCTCCAACGACTGGAACAAGGCGTACAAGAAATCGGCGCGTATCGTCGGTGACGTGATCGGTAAGTACCACCCGCACGGCGACACGGCAGTCTATGACACCATTGTCCGTATGGCGCAACATTTCTCGCTGCGCTACATGCTGGTCGATGGCCAGGGCAACTTCGGCTCGGTCGATGGCGACAACGCCGCGGCGATGCGCTACACCGAAGTGCGCATGGCCAGGATCGGCCACCAGTTGCTCGAAGACCTGGAAA
>DAOMFF010000319.1:0-2082 GCA_035429665.1 Azonexus sp. | reverse complement strand
CTGGCGCATGTAGGTCGATTTGCCGCCCATGTTGGGGCCGGTGATCAGCAGCAGGCGGCGATTCTCGGCGAGCCGGCAATCGTTGGCGATGAAGGTCTCGGCGCTGTTGGCCATTTCGCCCTCGACCACCGGGTGGCGGCCACCGGTCACGGTCAACCCGATATCCGGGGCAAATTCCGGCTTGCACCAGTTCCGCTTCAAGGCGGTTTCCGCAAGACCGGCAAGCAGATCAAGTTGGGCAACGGCGCGGGCGATGCTTTGCAGCGTTGGCACCGCCGGCAGCAGTTCGTCGAGAATGCCTTCGTAGAGGACCTTTTCGCGGGTCAGCGAGCGTTCCTGGGCGGACAGCGCCTTGTCCTCGAAGGCCTTGAGCTCCGGCGTGATGTAGCGCTCGGCGTTCTTCAGCGTCTGGCGCCGGCGGTAATTGTCGGGAATCCTGTCGCTGTTGGCGTGGGTGACCTCGATGTAGAAGCCGTGCACCTTGTTGTACTCGACCTTGAGGCTGGCGATACCGCTGCGCTCGCGCTCACGGACTTCCATATCGACCAGATAGGCGCCGCAGTTGTCGTTCAGCGAGCGCAATTCGTCGAGTTCGGCGTCGAAGCCGGGGGCAATCGCGCCGCCGTCGCGAATCTGGGCCGACGGTTCGGGGGCGATGGCGCGGACCAGCAGATCGAGCGCGGCGTGTGGCGTTGCGAGCTGGATGTCGAGTTCCGCGAGCAGCGGTGAAGCCGTGCCGCCGATCGGCTGGCGCAAGGCGTCGAGGCGGGCCAGCGACTCGCGCAGGCTGGCGAGATCACGCGGTCGGGCATTGCGCAGGGCAATGCGCCCGGCGATGCGCTCGATGTCGGCGATGCCCTTCAGCTCACGGCGGACCTCGCCGGCCATCCGGCCGTATTCTTCGAGCAGCACCTCGACCGCGCCGTGGCGGGCAGCCGGAATGTCGCGTTGGCGCAGCGGATGGTGCAGGGAGTGGCGCAGCAGGCGCGAACCCATGCTGGTCACGCAATTGTCGAGGAGCGAGAATAGCGTCGGCGCGGGCTGCCCGCGCAATGTTTCAGTCAGTTCGAGATTACGCCGGGTGGCAAGATCGAGGCCGACGTAGGCGCCTTCGAGTTCCACGGTCAACGCGCGCAAATGCGGCAATTTGCCTGACTGAGTGGCCTGAGCGTATTGCAGCAGCGCGCCGGCGGCGGCAACCGCCGGCCTCAGGCCTTCGGCGCCAAAACCGGCCAGTGAGGCGACCTTGAACTGCTCGCAAAGCAGGCGTTTGGCCGAGTCGAACTCGAAATGCCAGTCCGGCTGCCGCGTGCGGGCAGCCTCCAGCGAAAAATCGGGCGACCACGATTCAGGATGAAGAATTTCCGCCGGGCGGATGCGCTCAAGTACCGCCGCAATTTGGTCGTTCGGCGTTTCGGTCAGGATGAACTCGCCGCTGGCCAGGTTGAGGCGGGCGAGACCGGCGGTATTGCGGGTCGAGGTCAGCGCCAGCAGCCAGACGTCGCGCTTGTCGTCGAGCAGCGCGGCATCGGTCAGCGTTCCCGGCGTGACGATGCGCGACACGGCGCGCTCGACCGGCCCCTTGCTGGTCGCCGGATCGCCGATCTGCTCGCAGATCACCACCGACTCGCCGGCCTTGACCAGCTTGGCGAGGTAAGGCTCGAGCGAATGGAAGGGCACGCCGGCCATGCGGATCGGCACCCCCGCCGACTGGCCGCGCGTGGTCAGCGTGATGTCGAGAAGCCTCGCCGCCTTCTCGGCATCGTCGTGGAACAGCTCGTAGAAATCGCCCATCCGGTAAAACAGCAGGGTGTCCGGATGCAGCGCCTTGAGCGCCAGGTACTGGCGCATCATCGGCGTGTGCTTGGAGAAGTCGTCTAGTGGCTTGACCATCGGCTCCACGCAAGCGGCTCGTCAGGCACTTTGGTATCGGGGGCGATTGCCCGATCAGCCGGACAATGGCTTGATCACGCGCTTGACGGCGACGTCGTCGGGGTGTGGATGGATCGTGAAGCCGAGGCTGGTCATCAGGTTGAACATCTTGCCATTGGTCGACAGCACGTCTCCGACGACCGCGCGATA
>DAOMFF010000318.1:0-2083 GCA_035429665.1 Azonexus sp. | reverse complement strand
GATCGCGACTTCGCCATCGAATTCTGCGCTGCCTGCGCACTCTTGATGATGCACGTCAGCCGCCTGTCCGAGGAACTGGTGATGTGGATGAGCCCGCGCGTCGGCTTCATCCAGATCGCCGACCGCTTCTGCACCGGCTCGTCGATCATGCCGCAGAAGAAGAACCCGGACGTGCCGGAACTCGCGCGCGGCAAGACCGGCCGCGTGTACGGCCAGCTGATGAGCCTGCTGACCCTGATGAAGTCGCAGCCGCTGGCCTACAACAAGGACAACCAGGAAGACAAGGAACCGCTGTTCGACGCCGTCGACACCGTCACCGACACCCTGCGCATCTTCGCCGACATGGCCGGCGGCATCACCGTCAAGCCGGAAGCGATGCAGGCCGCGCTGACGCAGGGCTTCGCCACCGCCACCGATCTCGCCGACTACCTGGTCAAGAAGGGCCTGCCTTTCCGCGACGCGCACGAGGCCGTCGGCCACGCGGTGAAGGCCGCCGAACAGAAAGGCGTCGATTTGCCGCAACTGACGCTCGACGAACTCAGGGCCTTCTGCCCGCAGGTGGAAAAAGACGTTTTTTCGGTGTTGACCGTGGCCGGCTCGCTGGCTTCGCGCAACCACATCGGTGGCACCGCGCCGGACCAGGTCAGGGCGGCCATCGCCAGGGCGCGCGGCCGCCTCTGAAACATGAAGAAAAAGCTCGGCAAGTACGAACTGGTCAGCAAGCTCGCCGAAGGCGCGACGAGCACCGTCTACCTCGGGCGTGACCCGTTCGCGCAGCGCGACGTGGCGATCAAGGTCGCCAGCCCCGGAATCCTGCGCGACCCGGAAAAAGGCAGGCTGTACACCAGCCTGTTTCTCAACGAAGCGTCGCTGATCGGCAAGCTCAATCACCCGCATATCGTCCAGATCTACGATGCCGTGGTCGCCGAGTATCTCTGCTACATCGTCATGGAGTATGTCGCCGGCGGCACCCTCGAGGCGCACGCCGAGCCCGGCAGCCTGCTCCCGGTCGACCGCGTCGTCGAGATCGTTTTCAAATGCACGCGGGCGCTCGATTTCGCCTACCGCCTCGGCATCACCCACCGCGACATCAAGCCCGCCAACATCCTGCTCGCCGGCGGCTCGGACATCAAGATTTCCGACTTCGGCGCCGCCATCATCAAGCACGCCAGCTTCGAACGCACCCAGATCAGCGGTATCGGCTCTCCCGCCTACATGTCGCCGCAACAGGTCCAGGAACAGTTTCTCGACCACCGCACCGACATCTATTCGCTGGGCGTCGTGCTTCACCAGTTGCTGACTGGCGAGTTGCCCTACAGGGCCGGCAACAACTTCAACATGGTGTACCAGATCGTGCATGGCGAACCGGCAAGGCCCTCGGCACAGCGCCCTGGCCTGCCGCCGGTGCTCGACGAAATCGTCGGGCGCGCCATGGCCAAGGACCTCGACGCCCGCTATCAGACCTGGCAGGCGTTTGCGCATGACCTCGCCCAGGCCGTCCGCAACCGCCAGCTCAAGACATCGCGCAGCGATTTCCCGGATACCGAGAAGTTCGCGACACTACGCGCCCTGCCCTTCTTCTCGGATTTCACCGATGTCGAAATCTGGGAAGCGCTGCGCTTCGCCGACTGGCGACACGTCACACCCGGAACGACGATCATGCGCGACGGCGATCCCGGCAATTTCTTCTGCTTCGTTGCCGATGGCGAACTCGCGGTCAGCAAGAACGGCACCCGACTGACGACGCTGACCGGCGGCGAATGCTTCGGCGAGATGGCGATCATCCGCCGCCATAGCCACATCCGCAGCGCCGATGTCGTCGCCGAAACGGCGGCGAACATCGTCACGATTCGTGGCGAAGCCCTGGAAAAGGCTTCCGAATCCTGCCGGATGCACTTTTACCAGGGCTTTCTCGACGTCCTCGCGAACCGGCTTTCGCTCTCCAACCAGCGGGTCGCGGCGATTTAGTTCCGCTCCGCCACCGGCAGCGAGGCCTCGGCTTCGCTCGCCGTCTCGTACAGGTGCGGCGCGATGCTCCCCTTTTCGAGCGCCTCGCCGAGCTTGACGCGCAGGAAGGTGTTCG
>DAOMFF010000317.1:0-2101 GCA_035429665.1 Azonexus sp. | reverse complement strand
GCCATCATCTCCGGCGGCAAGGGCACGGCGCAGGAGAAGCTGGCGGTCATGGAAGCCTGCGGCATCCGCACGACGAAGAACCCCTCGGAACTGGGCAAGCTGCTGAAGAGCGTTCTGAAGTAGCAGCGGCCCACGCCCGCTGAACGAAGCGCCGCAGAGCGCCGGACCGAGGAGACGAGGCAATGATCGAATGGCTGATGAATCTGGAATGGGATGCCATCGTCCAGATCATCATCATCGACATCCTGCTCGGCGGCGACAACGCCGTCATCATCGCGCTGGCGTGCCGCAACCTCCCGCCGAAGCACCGGCGTCAGGGCATCTTCTGGGGGGCGGCGGGCGCCATCATCCTGCGTGTGATCCTGATCACCGTCGCGGTCGCGCTGCTGAACATCCCGTTCCTGAAGCTGATCGGAGGCGTGCTGCTGCTGTGGATCGGCGTCAAGCTGCTCGCGCCTCCCGAAGAGGAGGGTGGCGCGCACGGCAAGGTGCAGGCGAGCGACAAGCTGCTGGCGGCGATCAAGACCATCATCGTCGCGGACTTCGTGATGTCGCTCGACAACGTCATCGCCATTGCCGGTGCCGCCGAGCAGGCCGACCCAAGCCAGCGCACCGGCCTCATCATCTTCGGCCTGCTGGTATCGGTACCATTCATCGTTTTCGGCAGCCAGATCATCCTCAAGCTCCTGGACCGCTTTCCGATCATCGTCCTGCTGGGTGGCGCGCTGCTCGGCTGGATCGCCGGCGGGCTCATCGTCAGCGACCCGGTCGCCGTGCCGTACATTCCGCAGACGGACACGGTGCGCTATGTCGCGAGCGCGGCAGGAGCGCTCATCGTCATTGCGGTGGCGAAGATCCTCGCCGCCCGTCGCAGTCCGGTGCACGGAGCCTGACGCAGAACATGGCGGTCGCCCTCGACTTCGCTCTCAAGACCCATCCGGGCCTGGTCCGTCCGCTCAACGAGGACGCGCTGGGTGCGGACCCCTCTTGCGGGCTCTTTGCACTGGCGGACGGCCTCGGCGGCTACAACGCGGGCGAGGTGGCCAGCGTGATGGCGATCAGCTCGGTGCTCGAGCGCCTGTCCTCAGCCTTGGCCGCTGCGAAGGACGAGTCCGGCAGCTTCTCCCCCGACGACGCACTCTTCGACACGATCACAGAGATCAACGCCAACATCTACAACGCGGCGCTGAACAGCGCCGCGTTCGAGGGCATGGCCACAACGCTCGTCATCGCCTGGTTCCTCGGCAACCGGCTGTGGGTGGCGCACACGGGCGACTCGCGCTTGTATCGTTATCGCGACGACCAGTTGGAGCAGCTGACACGCGATCACTCCTTCTCGCAGGAGCTGCTCGACGCCGGCATGGTGACCGAAGAAGAGGCCCGCATTCTGCCGGCCAAGAACCTCGTGACCCGGGCGCTGGGGGCCAGCCCGGAGATCGAGCCGGAAGTGCAGGAGCTGGACGTGGCCAGCGGAGACCTGATCCTGCTCTGCTCCGATGGCCTGACCGAGATGGTCGGCAGCTATGAAATCGCCGGCCTGCTGGCCGCGCAGGCCGACATGCACGAGACGGCGCGCCGGCTGGTGGATCTGGCCAACGAGGCCGGTGGGCGGGACAACGTCTCGGTGATCGTCGTCAAGGTGACCGGGAACAATCATGGCGATGCCGCCGGCTAGCGTGCATCATCCGAACCAAAACCTCGGCTAGACCGTTGATTGGCAGCCTTTTTGCAGGCTGGCAGAATCCGAGGGAATACGAGAATATGAGCCCGGGGGAGAAGAAATGCCTAGGCTGGTGCTGAGTCTGGATGGCGTGGTGCTGCGGGAAGTGGGCCTGACCAAGGACCGCACGACCATCGGCCGGCGTTCGCACAACGACATCGTCATCGACAACCTTGCCGTCAGCGGCGAGCACGCTGTCATTTACAGCACGGCCGGCGAGGTCTACCTCGAAGACCTCGGCTCCACCAACGGCACGACCGTCAACGGCCAGCCGATCAAGAAGCATCTGCTGCAGAGCGGCGACGCCGTCGAGATCGGCAAGTACCGCCTGAAATTCCTGGCCGATGGCGCCACCGGCACCGAAGGCGAAGTCGACATCGA
>DAOMFF010000316.1:0-2108 GCA_035429665.1 Azonexus sp. | reverse complement strand
TGCGGACACAACAAGAAAACGCCCCGAAAGGCGCTTTTTGCGTTGCTGTTGGCGGAGAGGGCGGGATTCGAACCCGCGTTAGGGTATTACCCTAAACACGCTTTCCAGGCGTGCGACTTAAACCGCTCATCCACCTCTCCGGAAGGCGCGCATTGTAGCAGAGGGGCGCTGTTCCTCAAAGCGACTTTCGCAGCCAGGCGAGCCCGATCCAGAGCATGAAGAGAAGCACCAGAGCGAGCAGGCCGACGAGCATTTCCGACACCCCGCGCGGCAGCAGGCAGGCGGCGACCTGTCGCGGTGGACGGGTGAGAAGGTCGAAAAACCGGTAGATGGCGTTCTGCTGCCGCCGGCTTCCCGCCATCAGATAGAGTACCCCCTGGCCGATCAGACAAAGTCCGAGCATCTCGACAAGGGCGCGAAGAGCGCTGATCAGGAAGACCTGCACGCCCGTTACCTATTCGTCACCGATGCCGCATTCTTCTTCCACCTTGCGCATCCGCCGGTTGTAGAACCAGATCAGGGCCAGATAGATCAAGAGATTCCCCTGGGCCGCCATGTAGAAGCCCAACGGAAATCCGACCACGCTGAAGTCATTGAGGTCTGCCGCGAACCACGTGAGGCCGAAGGTGACGACCGCCCAGATGAAGATCAGCCCGAAGGTCAGTCGCCGCGTCATCAGCCAGTAACGATCGTCCGTCATGGACCACCCTTTGCCGGCGATACGCGTCGGATGGCATTCAGGAAACGCTCCACCTCCTTGTCCGGCGCCTTGGTGAACAGGCTGACGACGATGATGGCAGCGAACCCCGCGGCGACACCGAAGACACCTGCCGCGGTTGAACTGATGTGGAACCATGGCTGCATGCGCAGGCTGCCGAGTCCCAGCCAGGCGAGGCTGCCGACTTCGAGGCGAAAGATGTAATAGGCGGCCACGGACAAGCCGATGATCATGCCCGCCAGCGCGCCGGCCCGCGTCGCCCGGCGCCAGAAGATGCCGAGTACCAGCGCCGGAAAGAAGGCCGATCCGGCAATCGAGAAAGCCCAGGCGACCATGGACAGGATGGTGCCCGGTTTCTGCGCCGCCACCGTGGCCGCCAGCACGGCAACGACGAGAAGCAGCGACTTGGAGATCACCAGACGCAACTGCGTCGATGAAGCAGGCCGGAAAACCCGATAGTAGACATCGTGCGACAGGGCGCTGGTGATCGTCAGCAGCAGGCCGTCGGCAGTGGACAGGGCGGCAGCCAAGCCACCGGCGGCGACCAGCCCGGAGACGACATAGGGCATGCCGGCGATCTCGGGCGTCGCCAGCACGATCACGTCCGGGTTGAGCGAAAGCTCGGCCAGTTGCAGGATGCCGTCGCGGTTGATGTCCTCGTAACTGACCAGTCCAACCCTGCTCCACGCGGCGACCCACCCCGGCAGTTTCTCGATGGGGATGTCGGCGAGGTGTGCGAGAACCTCGTACTTGACGAACACGGCATAGGCCGGCGCGGTCAAATAAAGCACCAGGATGAACAACAGCGACCAGAAGACGGATTCGCGCGCTTCGCGCACACTGGGCGTCGTGTAGTAGCGCATCAGCAGGTGCGGCAGCGCCGCCGTACCCACCGTCAGACAGAAGACCAGCGCGAGAAAGTTGATCCGCTGCGACCAGCCGGACTCGGCACCGCCGCCCGCGAATGCGGCCGCGTGATGGACCGGCGGCGCCGCGCGCTCGGCGGCGGCAAACATCGCCGCCTCCCACCGCAGCCGCGCCTGATCGGGGCTTTGCGGCAAGTCCCGGCGCTGCCTTTCCAGCGCCACGATATCCCTCACCTGCGCGTCAATGGCCTTAAGCTCGTTGATCCTTGACGACAACTGCTCGCGTTCACGGGACAGCGAATCCGGCAACTGCACGATCTTGCGCGCGTATTCGTCTGCCCGCTCGCGAAAGAGGCGGCGGGCGGCGACCTCGGCCGGGCTGTCGAAAAGCTTGTCCTCCATCTGCCGCACCTGTTGCAGCACCTGGCCATAGACCACCTGCGGGACCGGAATTCCGGTCACCGACCAGGACAGGATCGCCACCGGGGTCAGATAGGCAACGATCAGGATCACGTACTGCGCGA
>DAOMFF010000315.1:0-2124 GCA_035429665.1 Azonexus sp. | reverse complement strand
TGATCTCCGACGGCTGGATGCGGGTGAAGCCGAGCGACAGCCAGCGCTTGGCGCCATTGACCTTGATCCCGAACAGGAAAACGGCAACCAGCAGCAGCAGCCCGATGATGTAGAGCGGCAAGGCGAAGCGCATCAGCTTCTGCGGCGGCAGGCGCGCGACGAGCCACATGACGACCATGGCCACACCCATGTTGCCCGCCTGTGCCAGGAGGCGATTGTTGCCGTCGAAGGTAGCCGAATGCACGGTTGTCAGACCGACTGCCATGATCGCCAGGGTGATCAGCAGCAGCGGAAAGTCGATCGGAGCGATCAGCCCGAGCCAGCCGCGTTTCAGGGTGCCGACGACGTCAATCATTCCTCGCTGTCCTCTTCCGCTTCCACTGCCGCCGGATCTTCCTTGGCAGCGCCCGCCGGCAGCTTGCCCAGCAGGTAGTAGTCGAGGACCATGCGGGCGATCGGTGCCGCCGACTGGGCGCCGAAGCCGCCGTTTTCAACGAGCACGGCGAGGGCGATCTTCGGCTTGTCGGCAGGCGCGAAGGCGATGAACAGCGCATGGTCGCGCAATTCCTTCTTGACGCCGCTGGCCTTGTAATCGGCGCCTTTCAGCGAGAAGACCTGCGCCGTCCCGGTCTTGCCGGCGGTTTCGTAAGGCGCGCCGACGAAGGCCCGCGCGCCGGTGCCTTCCTTGTTGACGCCGACCATGGCGCGGCGGATGACGTCTACGTTCTGCTGCTTGAGCTTCAGGTCGCGAATCGGCTGCGGCTCGACCGGCCGCTTTTCGCCGGTCCTGGCGTCGATGATCTGATTGACCAGGTGCGGGCGGAACATGACGCCCCGGTTGGCAACCACCGCAGTCGCCTGGGCGAGCTGAATCGGCGTGTAGGCGTTGTAGCCCTGGCCGATGCCAATCGAAATGGTTTCGCCGGCATACCATTTCTGCTGCTCGGGTTTCTTGAAGCGCTGTTTTTTCCATTCCTGTGAGGGCAGCACGCCTTTGGACTCTCCCGAATCATCGCGACCGAGATCGACGCCGGTCCGCTGGCCCAATCCGAGCTGGCCCATGAACCTGGCGATATTGTCGATCCCCATGTCGTTGGCGAGCATGTAGTAGTAGGTGTCGCAGGAGTGGACGATGGACTTGTACATGTCCACGCTGCCATGCCCGCCCTTCTTGTCGTCGCGGAAGGTGTGGTTGCCGAAGTTGAAGAAGCCGGGATCGCTGATCGCCTGACTGGGGGTGCGCTTGCCTATTTCCAGCGCTGCCAGCGCCATGAAGGGCTTGAAGGTCGAGCCCGGAGGATAGGCGCCGTTGATCGCCCGGTTGACCATCGGCTTGCTCGGATGTTCGTTCAGTTCCTTCCAGTTGTCGGGTGTGATGCCATCGACGAACAGGTTGGGATCGTAGGTGGGGTTGGAAACCAGCGCCAGGATGCCGCCGGTGGCCGGGTCGATGGCAACCAGCGCCCCCTTGCGGTCGCCGAAGGCCTGCTCGGTGATTTCCTGCAGCCTGGCATCCAGGGTCAACTGCAAATTGTTGCCGGAAACCGGCGGAATCCGCTTGAGGCTGCGTAGCGCGCGGCCGCCGGAATCGATCTCGACTTCTTCGTAGCCGGTCTCGCCATGCAGTTCGAACTCGTAGTGTTGCTCGAGGCCGGTCTTGCCGATGTGATCGGTGCCCTTGTAGTTCGCCTGCTTGTCCGCGTCCTCGATCCACTGCAGATCACGGTCGGTTATGCGCCCGATGTAGCCAATGGCGTGCGAACCGATGGGTCCGAGTGGGTACTGGCGAAAGAGCCGGGCCCTGACCTCGACACCGGGAAAGCGGTAGCGCTGGGCGGCAAAGCTTGCCACTTCGGTATCGGTCAGGCGGGTGCGAATCGGGACCGACTCGAAGTTCTTGGCCTCGTCGAGCAGGCGCTTGAAGCGCTTGCGGTCCTTGGGCTGGATATCGATCAACTCGCTCAGCGCGTCGATCGTTGCTTCGAGGTCACCGGCCAGGGAGGGTGTGATTTCCAGTGTATAGGCCGAGTAGTTGCGCGCCAGGACGACACCGTTGCGGTCGGTGATGACCCCACGGTTGGGAACGATGGGGATCAGGGCGATGCGGTTGTCTTCGGCACGGGT
>DAOMFF010000314.1:0-2142 GCA_035429665.1 Azonexus sp. | reverse complement strand
GTCAGCACGGCGCGCATGTTCGGCTCGGCATCAAGACGCGCCTTGAGGCGCCTGGCGACCGCCAGCGTGACGGTCTTCTCGTAGGTTCCGCCCTGCCCGACCGCGCCCGGATCTTCGCCGCCGTGCCCGGGATCAAGCGTGATGGTGACCAGCCGGTCGACGATCGGCTTGCCCGACTTGCGCGTTGTCCGGATTTCCGGGGCCTCGGGCGCTGGCGCGGTCTCGGCCTTTCTGGTCGGGGTCGGCGCCTCCTGGGGTTTCGGCTCGGCATCCAGTTGCAGCGGTTCGACGGCATCCTTGCGCCCCTCGACCAGCGACATCAGCGGATCGACCGGCGTCAGCGGGTAGACATCGAGCACCAGGCGATAACCGTATTCGCCGACCGGCTTGACTTCGAACACCTGCGGCGCAACCTTGCCCTTGAGGTCCATGACCAGGCGCACGACGCCCGGCTTGTAGCGCCCGGCCCGCAACAGCTTGATGTAGGGATCGTCGGTCGTCACCTTGCGCGCGATGCTGTCGAGGACACTGTTGAATTCGACGCCCTCGATATCGACGACCAGCCGGTCAGGATTCTCGACCGTGAAATGCGTGAATTTCAGCGGCTTGTCGTGCTCGAGCGTAACGCGCGTGTAGTCCGCGGCTGGCCAGATGCGCACCGACAGGACCGATGGCTGCTTCGCCGCGGCGCCGGCCAGCGACGATACGGAAAGGATCAGCGAGGCGCCGGCATAGCGCAGAAGCTGCCGTCGCCCGCAGCTGTGTTGATGGCCCTTATGCATTGCTGCCCCTCCTGTGACTGTGCGATGGCTTCGAGGAAACGCCCGGAACCCGCATGTTCAAGACGCAGCCGCAGGTCGGGCGCGGGCACGCAGCCGCGCGCGCGCTCCGGCCATTCGACCAGGCAGACTGTGTTGTCGTTGAAGTATTCATCAAGGCCCGCATCGAGAAACTCCTCGGGTGACTCGAAACGATAAAAATCAAAGTGATATAAGTATAAGCTCGAAATTACGTAAACTTCAACCAAAGAATACGTCGGGCTTTTCACAGGCCCCTGATGACCGAGCGCCTGGATCAGGGCGCGAACCAGCGTCGTTTTCCCGGCGCCGAGGTCGCCTTCGAGGAAAATCACCATTCCCGGCCGCAATGCCGGCGCCAGGATTTGGCCCAGGCGCTGCGTGGCTGCCGCGTCGGGCAAGGGAAAAACGGCGGTAACATCGGGGCTATGCACGATCCAAACTCCACGCTGGATGAAGCGGCGCTGAAGGAAGCCATCCGTCAGGCCGGCCGGGAACTGGGTTTCGCCGCGGTCGGCTTCGCAAGGGCCGACACCACAGGCGCGGCGGCGCATCTGCGCGACTGGCTGGCCGCCGGCTGCCACGGCGAGATGGATTATATGGCCCGTCATGCCGAATTGCGCGCCAATCCTCAACTGCTCCATGCCGGGACAGTGACCGTGATCTCGGCTGCGGTGGACTACCTGCCGCACGGCAAAATCGTTGGCGACCCCGAGCAGGCGGCGATTTCACGCTACGCGCAGGGCCGCGACTACCACAAGGTCGTGCGTCACCGGCTGCAACGTCTGGCCGAGACTATCGGCGCACTGGCAAGCCCCTTCGGTTATCGCGTCTTCTCGGATTCGGCGCCAGTCATGGAAGTGCATTTCGCGCAACAGGCCGGTCTCGGCTGGCGCGGCAAGCATACGCTGCTGCTGTCGCAGCAAGGCTCCTGGCGCTTTCTCGGCGAGATCTACTGCGATTTGCCGTTGTCCCCCGACGCGCCGGTCGAGGAACATTGCGGGACGTGCACCGCCTGCCTCGACACCTGCCCGACGCGAGCCATCACCGCTCCCTACCGGGTCGACGCGCGGCGCTGCATTTCCTACCTGACCATCGAACTGACCGGCGCGATCCCCGAGGAACTCCGTCCGCTGCTCGGCAACCGCATCTACGGCTGCGACGACTGCCAACTCTGTTGCCCGTGGAACCGCTTCGCGCAGTCCGGCGATCCGGAATTCGCACCGCGCCACGGGTTGGACGAAGCCCGCCTGGTCGAGCTTTTTGCCTGGTCCGAAAGCGAATTCAACGACCGGCTGGCGGGCAACCCGATCCGCCGCATCGGCCATGAGCGCTGGTTGCGCAA
>DAOMFF010000313.1:0-2151 GCA_035429665.1 Azonexus sp. | reverse complement strand
CCGCACTGCGTCCGCCTCTGCCCCGGCAACCCGGACCGCCTCTACCAGCAGAACCACTGCGGCATCTACCGGCTCGACCGGCCGGGCCGGCGCTGGGAACGCATCGGCCGCAACCTGCCGCGGGAGGTTGGCGACATCGGCTTCCCGCTGGTGCTGCACCCGCGCGACGAACAAACGGCCTGGGTCTTGCCGATGGACGGCTCCGACGTCTGGCCGCGCACCAGCCCGGGCGGCCGGCCGGCGGTCTACGCGACGCGCGACGGCGGCGAGACCTGGCAGCGCCTGGACGCCGGCCTGCCAGCAGAGCAGGCATGGTGGACCGTCAAGCGGCAGGCGATGACGGCCGACCGCGAGGACACCGTCGGCCTCTACTTCGGCACCACCAGCGGCGAACTGTGGCAGAGCCGCGACGAAGGCGGGCACTGGGAATGCCTGGCCCGCCACCTGCCGGAAATCTACGCCGTCGAGGTCGCCTATCCGCGGTGAGCGGGTGGAGAAAATGCGCGTCCTGATTCCCAGCGCCCTGCATTCCTACACCGGCCGCCCCTGGGTCGAGGCCAGCGGGGCAACGGTCGGGGAAGTGCTCGCCGACCTCGACCGGCAGTTTCCCGGCATCCGTTTCCGCATGATCGACGAGCAGGGACATATCCGCCGCCACATCCGCCTATTCCACCGGCGCGAGATGGTGGTCGACCCGGAGATGCCGCTACGGGACGACGATGAACTGATGATCGTCCAGGCGCTGAGCGGCGGTTAATAAAGGCGCGATCACGATTTGGCGATCGCGAATGATGCAGCGAGTGCCGTTGGGATCGGAATCGACATCATTACCAAAGGACTAACCATGACTACTTTCACCGGCAGACTGCACATCCGGCGTCCTTCTTGAAGCGGACGGTGCGCCACTCCATCTCCAATGCATCGAGCAGCAGCAGGCGGCCGCTTAGGCTTTCGCCGATGCCGGCGACCAGTTTCAGCGCCTCGGCCGCCTGCACGGTGCCGATGATGCCGGTCAGCGGAGCGAAGACACCCATCACCGCGCAGCGCACTTCCTCGACATCCTCGCCTTCGGGAAAGAGGCAGTGGTAGCACGGCGCATCGTCGCGGCGCAGATCGAACACACTGATCTGGCCGTCGAAGCGGATCGCCGCGCCCGATACGAGCGGCTTGCGGTGATGCACGCAGGCGCGGTTGATGGCATGGCGGGTGACGAAATTGTCGGTGCAGTCGAGGATGACGTCGGCCGTCGCCACCAGCGCATCCAGCGCAACGCCGGCGAGCCTCTGCTGCAGGGGAACGATGGCGATATCCGGGTTGATCGCCGCCAACGCCTGGCGGCCGGATTCGGCCTTGGCCATGCCGACGCGTGACTGGGTGTGAAGAATCTGGCGCTGCAGGTTGGTGAAGTCGACTGTGTCGTCATCGACCAGCGTCAGCTTGCCAACACCTGCCGAGGCAAGGTAGAGCGCCGCCGGAGAACCCAGTCCACCGGCGCCGACGACCAGCGCGTGGGCGCCGAGAATGCGTTCCTGGCCTTCAATACCGAGGGCGTCGAGCAGGATGTGGCGGCTGTATCTTAAGAGCTGCTCGTCGGTCACTTGTATTCGCGCCATTCCGGCGGTGTATCGTCGTGGTCGCCGTGCGGATGGTGCTCCCAGGCCTTGACGTAGGCTTCCTGCGATGACCGCTTGAGACGCTTTTCCGGGGCGGCCATGTTGTGCAACTGCGTGTCCTCGACGTAATAGACCAGCGCCCGGGTCAGCTTGCTCATCAGCGTGTTGTCGAGATGATAGCCACGGTCGATGAGATGCTCGTCGAGTTCGCGCAACGTATGCACCGACACGTCGTAGCTGACGCCCACCGCGCGTTTCTCGAACTTCGGCTGGACCTCGACTTCGTCGATGCGCTGGAGGTCGTCGGCCGCTTCCGGCACCTGGCCGGGCGGGAACTTGGCGAACAGTATCTCCCGGTTCTTCCTGAGATCTCCGCTGTTCATCATGCCTCCGATGAATTCCCTACAGGGTCTTATTCTGCATGATCTTCAATCCCTTGAGCAGGTTCAGGGCCTGCTGGAACTGATGGTCGCTCTTGCTGCCATATTCGAGGCGCGCCAGCGGATCCTCGTCGGTCTCGTCCTTGCCCTTGTCCTTG
>DAOMFF010000312.1:0-2164 GCA_035429665.1 Azonexus sp. | reverse complement strand
CGTTGCGCATCCGTTCGGATATCGAGCGCAAGCGCCTTTTCGGTCTGCCCGCCCTGGCCCGCAGCGACTACGCTGTCGGCGACGGCATCTACGATAGCGCGGCGACCACGGCAACCTATGACCGTCTCGTCGAATTGGCAAGCCATATCCTTGCGGCCGGCTATCCGGTGCTGGTGGACGCGGCCAACCTCAAGGCCTGGCAGCGCGCGGCTTTCCGGGAGCTGGCGGCAGCACGGGAAGTTCCCTTCGTCATTCTCGCCTGCACTGCGCCGGAAGCGGTCCTGCGGACCCGGCTGGCCACCCGCCAGGCAGCCGGCCGCGACGCCTCGGAGGCAGACCAGGCGGTGCTGGCCCACCAGATGCACGCCCGCGAGGCCTTTACGCCTGACGAAGAAGCCTGCACCCTCACCATTGACACCAGCGTGCCATTCCCGGACGACCTGCCGGCAATGTTGCAGGATATTCCGATTCCATGCCCCCCTGAAAGCGTTCGCTGAAAGCCCGAAAATGACCACCCATTCCTCCCCCTGGCCACCGGTAACCGGCGACGCCCTGCTCATCATCGACGTGCAGAACGATTTCCTGCCGGCCGGCCAGTTGCCGGTGCCAGCCGGCGACATGGTGCTGTCGCCGCTCACTGGCTGGATCAACCGCTTTGCCATCGCCGGCTTGCCGATCTTTGCCACTCGCGACTGGCATCCCCCGGATCACTGTTCGTTCACCTCCCGGGGCGGCAGTTGGCCCCCTCACTGCATTGCTGGAACGGTCGGCGCCGCATTTCCTGACGGGTTGCCGCTATCCGCTGTTGTCCAGGTGATCGACAAGGCCACATTGCCCGATGTCGAGGCTTATTCCGGCTTTGCCGGCACCGACCTGGACAGGCGGCTGCGTGCTGCCGGCGTGTGTCGTCTGGTTGTTGGCGGTCTGGCCACCGACTATTGTGTGCTCAATACCGTCCTTGATGCCCTGCATCTCGGCTACAAGGTCTTGTTGCTGCCCGCTGCCGTGCGCGCCGTGGACGTCCACCCCGGTGATGGCGACCGCGCCCTGGCCACGATGATGGCCGCTGGCGCCGTTCTCCACCAGGAGGGTCAACCATGACCACTTCCGCGCTGCTGACCGACCTCTACCAGCTAACCATGCTCCAGGCCTACTTCGATCAGGGCATGAACGACACGGCAGTCTTCGAATTCTTCGTCCGCAAGCTCCCCGAAAAGCGCAATTTCCTGATGGCCGCCGGCCTCGAGCAAGTTATCGACTACCTGGAAGGCCTGCGCTTTACCGATGACGAACTGGCATGGCTGGCCAGCAGCGATCGTTTTCGCGCGGAGTTCGTCGACTCTCTGGGCGACCTGCGCTTCACCGGCGAGGTCTGGGCCATGCCCGAGGGCACGATCTTCTTTCCCAACGAGCCGATTCTGCGCGTGACGGCACCGCTGCGCGAGGCGCAACTGGTGGAAACGCGCATCATCAACCTGCTCCAGTTCCAGACGCTGGTCGCTTCCAAGGCGGCGCGGGTATGCCTCGCGGCGCCCGGCAAGGTGCTCGCGGATTTCGGCCTGCGCCGCGCCCATGGCGCCGAAGCCGGGTTGCTGTCGGCGCGGGCCTCCTTCATCGCCGGCTTCGATGGCACCTCGAACATGTTGGCCGGCATGCGCTGGGGGGTACCCCTGTTCGGCACCATGGCACACTCCTTCATCCAGACCCACGATGACGAACTGGTGGCCTTCGAGCACTTCGCCCGTTCCCACCCCAGGGGCACCACGCTGCTGATCGATACCTACGACACCGAGACTGCGGCGCAGGCCCTGATCCCCCTGCAGCGCCAACTGAGCGGCGAGGGGATCAGCATCCAGGCAGTGCGCATCGATAGCGGCGACCTGGGCGAACACGCGCGTCGGGTGCGCGCCATTCTCGATTCCGGCGGTGCTCGCGACATCAAGATCTTCGCCAGCGGCAACCTCGACGAATACGCGGTTCAGGCACTGCTGGATGCCGGCGCGCCGATCGACGGCTTTGGCGTCGGCACGCGCATGAACACCTCAGCCGACCACCCCTATTTCGACTGCGCCTACAAGCTGCAGGAATATGCCAGTGTCGCTAGGCGCAAGCGCTCCGAAGGCAAGGCAACCTGGCCCGGGCGCAAGCAGGTGTTCCGGCGTTT
>DAOMFF010000311.1:0-2164 GCA_035429665.1 Azonexus sp. | reverse complement strand
CGGCCGAGACCGACATCTTCATCACCCCCGGCTATCGCTTCAAGGTCGTCGACCGCCTGATCACCAACTTCCACCTGCCGAAATCGACGCTGCTGATGCTGGTCTCGGCCTTCGCCGGTTACGATGCCATCCGCGCCGCCTACGCTCACGCGGTCGCCGAGCGTTACCACTTCTTCAGCTACGGCGACGCCATGCTTCTGGAACGATCCGATGCAGTTTGAACTACTCAAGACCGACGGCGCCGCCCGTCGTGGCATGCTGACGCTGGCCCACGGCATCGTCCAGACCCCGGTCTTCATGCCAGTCGGTACCTACGGCACGGTCAAGGCGATGACGCCGCAAGCGCTGAACGACATCGGCGCGCAAATCTGCCTCGGCAACACCTTCCACCTGTGGCTGCGCCCGGGGCTCGACGTCGTCCACGCCCACGGCGGCCTGCACGACTTCATGGGCTGGCAGAAGCCGATCCTCACCGACTCCGGCGGCTTCCAGGTCTTCTCGCTCGGCGCCATGCGCAAGATCAGCGAGGAAGGCGTCAAGTTCAGCTCGCCGATCGACGGTGCCAAGCTTTTCCTGACGCCGGAAATCTCGATGCGGATCCAGCACGTGCTGAATTCGGACATCGTCATGATCTTCGATGAATGCACCCCCTATCCGGCGACGCGCGACGAAGTCGCGAGGTCGATGCGCCTGTCACTGCGCTGGGCGCAACGTTCGCGCGACGAGCACAATAAGCTGGAAAACCGCAACGCCCTGTTCGGCATCGTCCAGGGCGGCATGGTCGAGGATCTGCGCGACGAGTCACTGGCCGGTCTCGACCAGATCGGCTTCGACGGCATGGCCATCGGCGGCCTGTCGGTCGGCGAGCCGAAGGAAGACATGGCGCGCATCCTCGCCCATACCGCCCCCAGGCTGCCGACGCACAAGCCGCGCTACCTGATGGGCGTCGGCACCCCGGAAGACCTGGTGCACGCGGTCCAGGCCGGCATCGACATGTTCGACTGCGTGATGCCGACGCGCAACGCGCGCAACGGCCACCTGTTCACCCGCTACGGCGACCTCAGGATCAAAAACGCCCGGCACAAGACCGACACCGGCCCGCTCGACCCGAGCTGCACCTGCTATACCTGCACCCATTTCAGCCGCGCCTACCTGCACCACCTGTTCCGCGCCCGGGAAATTCTCGGCAGCATGCTCAACACCATCCACAACCTGCATTTCTACCAGACGATCATGGCCGAAATGCGCGATGCCATCGCGGGGGGCAGCCTCGACGCATGGGCGGCGAGCTTTGCGCATGATCGAACGTCCGGGCAGTGTTAGAATCACGCGTTTTGATTTTCAGCTTTCGGGAGTTTGAACCATGATTAGCCTCGCCCACGCCCAAACCGCTGCCGCGTCCTCGGATCCGACCAGCGGCCTGATGCAGTTTCTGCCAATGATCCTGATGTTCGCGGTCCTCTGGTTCCTGATGGTCCGTCCGCAGATGAAGAAGGCCAAGGAGCACAAGGCGCTACTGGCGGCGCTCGCCAAAGGCGACGAGGTGGTCACCCAGGGCGGCATCCTGGGCCGCATCATCAAGGTTGACGAGAATTATGTGACCGTTGAAATCGCCGCCGGCACCGAAGTCATCGTGCAGAAGCCGTCGATCGGCCTGGTTCTGCCCAAGGGCACGCTGAAAACACTGTAATCCACCCCGGAAGGCGGCCATTGGCCGCCGTTTTCACCTTGAAGCCGCCATGAATCGCTACCCCCTCTGGAAGTACATCACCGTCGCCATCGCACTGGTGCTGGGCTTCGTCTACACCCTGCCCAATTTCTTCGGCGAATCGCCGGCCGTGCAGGTCTCGAGCGCCAAGGCCACGCTCAAGGTCGACCCGAAGACGCTGGCCCGTGTCGAGGAAGCCTTGAAGGGGGCCGGCATCACGCACGACGGTATCCAGCTCGACTTCAACGGCGTCAAGACCCGCCTCCGCGATACCGACACCCAGTTGAAGGCCAAGGACATCCTGGAACGGACCTTCAACCCGGACCCCGTCGACCCGCAATACGTCGTCGCCCTCAACCTGCTTTCGGCCTCGCCGCAATGGTTGACCGCGCTGCACGCGCTGCCGATGTACCTCGGCCTCGACCTGCGCGGCGGCGTGCATTTCCTGCTCCAGGT
>DAOMFF010000310.1:0-2172 GCA_035429665.1 Azonexus sp. | reverse complement strand
TCGAAGAACAGTTCCAGTCGATCGTGGCGGAGATGAAGAGGCGCGAGGCTCAAGCCGCGTCAGACCCGCTGCAGCCGAACCGGTGAGAAACCGGAAGCGCCAGTCACGCAACCGCCGACGGTAATGTTCAGGGCGACGAATGCCGCCGGTATCGGGACCGGGCAGCCCGGCCGGCGCACTACGCTCAGTGCACGTCGACGGCGAATTGCTTGAGCGCCTGCAGCGGCACCAGTTCGAGGGCCGCCTGGTTGGTCGAGTTGAGCACTACACGCGGCGCGTTGCCAGCCTTGTAGGCTTCTACCCAGCGCGCCGCGCACAGGCACCAGCGCTGACCCGGCTTGAGGCCGGGGAAATCGAACTCGGGGCGCGGGGTCGACAGGTCGTTGCCGCGCGCCTTCGAGAATTCGAGGAATTCGGCGGTCAGCACGACACAGACGGTGTGGCTGCCGAGATCTTCCTCCGACGTATTGCAGCAGCCGTCGCGGAAGAAGCCGGTGAGCGGCCGGTCGCTGCAGGTCAGCAACGGCCCTCCGAGCACATTGAGCTGGCTGCCGTGTCCCGGAAGATCGTGCGCCTTCATGCGACCTCGTCGATCCAGGCTTGCTGGATCGCCTCCAGAATCTTTTCGCCACAGTGCTTCGGATCATCGTCGAAGTCCTCCAGCGCAAGCACCCAATCGCGCAGATCGACGAAATTGACCTTGAGCGGATCCTTGTCCGGGTGCGCCTCGCTCAGTTCAATGGCGATATCGCTGATGTCAGTCCATTTCATTTGCGGTGGCCCTCCTTCGCCATGTTAATGCTGTACTTTGGAATTTCGACCACGAGCGGGGTCGACCGCACCAGGGCCTGGCAGCCGAGGCGGGAATTGGGTTCGAGGCCCCAGGCCTTGTCGAGCAGGTCTTCTTCCTCTTCCTCGGCCGGGTCCAGCGAGTTGAAACCCTCGCGCACGATGACGTGACAGGTCGTGCAGGCGCAGGACATCTCGCAGGCATGCTCGAGTTCGATGCCGTTCTCCAGCAGGTTCTCGCAGATGGACTTGCCCTCTTCCGCATCGATGACGGCGCCGTCGGGGCAATTCTCGACGTGCGGCAGGACAACGATTTGCGTCATGCGGGGTCTCCCAGCTTGATGTCATCGACCTTGCGCCCGGCCAGCGCGCGGTTAACGCTCTGATTCATGCGGCGGTGGGCGAACTCCTGCGTCTCGAAGCCGAGGTCGTCCATCGCCAGATTGATCTGGCGCCGGTTGTCGCCGGCTGCGGTCTGGCGAAGTTTCTCGATGCTCGCCACGATCCTCGCCGCTTCGGCATCGTTAAGCAGGTGGCGGTCTTCCCGGAGCGCCGCCTCGGTGGCCTCGATCATGCGCCGGGCCTCGACCTGCGCTTCCTTGAGCGCCCGCGCCATCGCGTCGTCCTTGGCATGCTCGAGCGAATCCTTGAGCATGCCGGCGATTTCGTCGTCGGACAGGCCATACGACGGTTTCACGTTGACGCTGGCTTCGACCCCGGTCGTCTGCTCGCGCGCCGCAACCGACAGCAGGCCGTCGGCGTCGACCTGGAAGGTGACGCGGATGCGTGCCGCGCCCGCCGCCATGGGCGGAATTCCGCGCAGTTCGAAGCGCGCCAGCGAACGGCAGTCGCTGACCAGTTCGCGTTCGCCCTGGACGACGTGGATCGCCATCGCCGTCTGGCCATCCTTGAAGGTGGTGAATTCCTGGGCGCGCGCCGTCGGGATCGTCGAATTGCGCGGAATGACTTTTTCGCTCAGCCCGCCCATCATTTCCAGCCCGAGCGACAGTGGAATCACGTCGAGCAGCAGCCAGTCATCCTTGCCGGTCTTGTTGCCGACCAGCAGGTTGGCCTGGGTCGCCGCACCGAGGGCGACGACCTTGTCGGGATCGAGATTGGTCAGCGGTTCCTGGCGGAAGAAGTCGCCGACCGCCTTCTGCACCTGCGGCATGCGGGTGGCGCCGCCGACCATGACCACGCCCTTGACATCCTCGACGCGCAGGCCGGAGTCGCGCAGCGCCTTCTTGACCGGCTGGATGGTCTTGGATATCAGGGTCCGCGCGATTTCGGCAAAGGTTGCGACATCGAGTTTCAACTCGACCATTTCTCCGGTCGACAGGCGCGCGGTCAGCGGCGCTTCCGGATTGATGGTCAGGAACTCCT
>DAOMFF010000309.1:0-2183 GCA_035429665.1 Azonexus sp. | reverse complement strand
TGCGGCGGCCGGCCAGGAAGCGCGCCGCGCGCATGCTGCCCAGCGCATAAGGCATGCGGCTGCCCGCCTTGTGCGAAATCTCGACGCGTTCGCCGATGCCACAGAACATCACGGTATGGTCACCGACGACGTCACCGCCACGAACGGTAGCAAAGCCGATGGTCGACGGGTCGCGTTCGCCGGTCACGCCCTCGCGGCCATAGACGGCACATTCCCTGAGATCCCTGCCGAGGGCGCCGGCGACCACCTCGCCCATGCGCAACGCGGTGCCCGACGGCGCGTCGATCTTCATACGATGGTGCGCCTCGACGATCTCGATGTCGTAACCCTGATTCAGGATGCGCGCGGCGGTATCCAGCAGCTTGAAAACGAGGTTGACCCCGACGGCCATGTTCGGCGCGAAGACAACCGGGATGTCGCGGGCCGCGGCGGCAATCCTTTCCTTGCCTTCGTCTTCGAAGCCGGTGGTGCCGATCACCATCCCCACGCCGGCCTGGCGGCACAGTTCGAGATGGGCAAGCGTGCCCTGCGGCCGCGTGAAATCGATCAGACAGTCGATCGCTGCGAGGCCGCCGGCGAGATCGTCGCTGACCCCGATCCCGCTCGCCAGACCGGTAAGCTGCCCCGCCGTCTGGCCGATCGCGGCGCTCCCCGGCACATCGAATGCAGCGGCGAGTGTCACTCCTTCATCCTTCAGGGCCGCCTCGAGCAGCATGCGGCCCATGCGCCCGCCGGCCCCCACAATACCGATTCGTGTTCCGCTCATGATCAGAATCCGACAGACTTTATCAAACCCTCGATGAACCCCGGTCCTTCAGGAGGAGGCATCGGCGGCGCTGACCCGTCGCTGGGCAGGGTCCCATAGTCAACCACGCGCGTCCGCGCGGTCGGCACGGCGAGTTCATCGAGGTCGGCCACCTCGACGTCGCCCGATGCCCTTTCGAGGCGATTGTCCTTGTCGAAATAGACCGAAAACTGGCGGGTCTCGACCTCGCCGCTGCGGCCCTTGCGATAGCTGTAGACATAGTCCCAGCGCTGCTGGTGGAAGATGTCGGCAAGCAGCGGTGTGCCGAGGATGTAACGCACCTGCTCGCGCGTCTGGCCCGGCTTGAGCTGGGCGACCATTTCCTGGGTCAGCACATTGCCCTGCTGGACATCGATCTTGTAAGGATTGAAACTGTTGCACGCTGCCAGCAGGGAGCAGACAGCACCGAGAATAAGCAGGCGGGAACGGAACATGCGGGAATCCGAGTTTTCTCAAACAGGTTTGAAGCGGTATATCATACCCGATTTCATGGCGTCCCTGCCCCCGACCACTGACGGAAAAACGATGAGCGACCCGCAAAGTCTCAAGAACATGGGGCTCAAGGCCACCTTCCCGCGCCTCAAGATCCTCGAACTGTTCGAAAAGGGCACCTTGCGCCACATGACGGCGGAAGACGTCTACCGCATGCTCATCGCCGAGAACATGGATATCGGACTGGCGACGGTCTACCGGGTGCTGACGCAGTTCGAGCAGGCGGGACTGCTGGAGCGTCACTTTTTCGAATCGGGCAAGGCCGTTTTCGAAATCAATCACGGCAAACATCACGACCACCTGGTCTGCGTCGATTGCGGCCGCGTCGAGGAATTCTACGACCCGGAAATCGAACGCCGGCAGAACCTGGTGGCCAGCGAGCGCGGCTTTGCCATCCAGGACCATGCGCTCTACCTTTACGCGCAGTGCACCAAGACCGACTGTCCCAGCCGCAACAAGGAAAACAAGTCATGACCGGGTTCACCGATTTCCTGTCGGGGAACTGGCTGGCCTCCGCCGGGACGACCTTCCTGCTCGTCGGACTCGCCGAAATCGGCGACAAGAGCCAACTGGTGTGCATGACCCTGGCCGCCCGCCATCGTGGCCTGCCGGTGGTCATCGGCGCCGTCTCGGCCTTTGCCATCCTGAACCTGCTGGCCGTCCTGTTCGGCGCCGCCGTCGCCGCCTGGCTGCCCGAGTGGATTGTCGTCCTAGCCGTGGCCGTCCTCTTCGCCGGCTTCGGCATCAGCGCCTTGCGCTACAAGGAGGACGGCGACGACGAAACCGTCGACGAAAAGCCCGGGCACGGGATCGTCGCCACCACCTTCCTGCTCATCTTCATCGCCGAATTCGGCGACAAGACCCAACTCGCGGTCGCCGGTCTCGG
>DAOMFF010000308.1:0-2184 GCA_035429665.1 Azonexus sp. | reverse complement strand
GTCAACTTCGTCTTCCACGGCGGATCGGGATCGACCCTCGAGGAAATCCGCGAAGCGATCTCCTACGGCGTCGTCAAGATGAACATCGACACCGACCTGCAGTGGGCGTTCTGGGAAGGCGTGATGGGCTTCTACAAGAAGAACGAGGGCTATCTGCAGGGTCAGATCGGCAATCCCGAGGGCGACGAAAAGCCGAACAAGAAGTTCTACGACCCGCGCGCCTGGCTGCGCAAGGGTGAGGACGCCTTCCGGGCCAGACTGAAGCAGGCTTTTGCCGACCTCAACAACATTGGCACGCTGGGGTAAGCGACTCCCGGCACAGGCAACGGGGCTGGTCCGGATTCGGGCTGGCCCTTTTTTGTGTCAAACCGTCCACCTACCGTGCCGGGCACGTTCCGCGAACCCGACCTTTCACTCCCCGACCCCTCGCCCACCCCGGTCGAGGGGAAATTCATGAGCCGTTGACGCGGCTTTCACGATAACCCTGTTTTAGTCCACCGAGGATCCAACCATGAGCACCCTGGCAGAGCAATTAGTCCAGACAGAAGCACACAAGTCGATTTTCGAATCGGCCGTGCGCCAGCTTCCCCTTCCCGTCTGTGCCGCATTCGGCTCGTCGAGCAAGCCGCTGCCGGTCCGCTTCAGCAACACCAGCCGCGTCCTCGGTACCAAGGACAGCGATGGCGTGCGCGCGCAGTTCCCGCAAAGCGTCGCGGCATCCGGCAACGTCGTCCTGACCTCCGCCGGCGCCAGCAGCGCCAGGGTGCAGGGCAAGCGCGTCGCCGTGCTGTTCTCGGGCGGTCCGGCCGCCGGTGGTCACAACGTGGTTTGCGGTCTCAAGCGCGTGCTCGGCGCCGGCAACACGCTCTTCGGCGTCAAGGCCGGCCCCAAGGGCCTGCTCAAGGGCTCGCTGTTCGAAATCACCGACGCCAATGTCGATTTCATTCTCAACACCGGAGGCTTCGACTTCCTCGGCTCGGATCGCACCAAGATCAAGAGCAAGGAGCAGTTCGCGCAGGTCCGCGAAACCTGCGTCAAGCACAACCTTGACGCGATCGTCGTCGTCGGCGGCGACGATTCCAACACCAATGCCGCGGTGCTCGCCGAATCCCTCTATTCAGGCGTCAAGGCCGACGGTTCCGGCGTGCAGGTGATCGGCGTACCCAAAACGATCGACGGCGACCTGCAGGTCGGCGACCTGCTGGCGATTTCCTTCGGCTTCGATACCGCCACCCGCATCTACAGCGAGATGGTCGGCAACATCCTTCAGGACACGAGTTCCTCGCTGAAGTACTGGCACTTCGTCAAACTGATGGGGCGTTCGGCCTCGCACGTGGCGCTCGAAGTGGCGCTGCAGACCAAGCCGGCGATCACCCTGATCTCGGAAGAGATCGCCGCCCGGAAGATGTCGCTGGCGAGCATCATCGACGGCATTGCGCGGGTCATCATCGAACGTTCGCACAAGGGCATGAATTACGGCGTGGTGCTGGCGCCCGAGGGACTGATCGAGTTCATCCCGGAGATGAACGCGATGATCGCCGAACTCAATGATGTACTGGCGCACAACGCCGCCGAGTTCGCCGCCCTGTCCGCCGATGCCAAGCCGGCGTTCATCGGGAGCCGGCTCAGCGCCGACAACGCCCACCTGCTGGCCTCGCTGCCGCACTACATCGTGAACATGCTGCTCGCCGAGCGCGACTCGCACGGCAACCTGCAGGTCTCGCTGATCCCCACCGAACAGTTGCTGATCGACATGGCCAAACAGCGCGTCAGCGAACTCGATGCCAGTGTCCCGTTTGCCGCGCACAGCCACTTCCTGGGCTACGAAGGCCGCTGCGGCGCACCGACGCTGTTCGATGCGGCCTACACCTACAACCTCGGCCTCACCGCCGGCTCGCTGATCCTCGATGGCCGCACCGGCTACATGGCGACGATCACCGGCCTGACCAGCGGCGGCACGCCACAGGCGATTCCGCTGACCGGTCTGCTCAACATCGAGCGCCGCCACGGCCAGGATGAGTTCGTGATCGAGAAGGCGCTGGTCAAGATGGATTCGCCGGCGATGCGGTACTTCGTCTCGCGGCGCGACGACTGGGCGGCCGGCGACCTGTTCGCATCACCCGGCCCACGCCAGTTCTGGGGTCCGACCACCCATCAGCAACCCATCAGCGTGGCGCTCAACTC
>DAOMFF010000307.1:0-2203 GCA_035429665.1 Azonexus sp. | reverse complement strand
TGGTCGGCCAGATTCTCGACGCCGTGGTTTCAGCCGTCCCGAACACCCCGGTCACCCTGAAGTTTCGCACCGGCTGGAACCTCGCCAAAAAGAACGCGCCGACCGTCGCCCGCATCGCCGAGTCGGCCGGCATCCGCGCCGTCGCCATCCACGGTCGAACGCGCTGCCAGCAATACACCGGCGAGGCCGAGTACGACACCATTGCGCTGGTCAAGACGCTGATCCGGATTCCCGTCATCGCTAACGGCGACATCACGACGCCGGAAAAAGCCAGGCACGTACTTGACACATCCGGCGCCGACGGCATCATGATTGGCCGTGCCGCCCAGGGGCGTCCGTGGCTGTTCCGGGAGATCGAGCATTACCTTAAGACCGGCGAGAAACTGCCGCCGGCTTCGGTCGTCGAAATTCACGCCATCTTGCGCGCCCACCTGGAAGAGCTTCATGATTTCTACGGACGGGAAACCGGGTTCAAGGTCGCCCGCAAGCACATCTCCTGGTACACCCGGGGGCTGGTCGGGTCGGCGGCTTTCCGCAAGGAAATGAACACTTTGCCCAGCATCGATCAACAGATGCAGGCAGTGCATGACTTCTTCTGCCGCCTGGCGGAGGACGACGAACACCTTAAATACGAACAAGAGGAGGCGTTGGCAGCATGAGCCAACATGACTTGGGGAAATACGTCATGGATTCGCTGGAACAGTATTTCCGTGACCTCGACGGCGAGAGACCCGCCGCGATCTATGACATGGTTTTGAAGAGCGTCGAAAAACCGATGCTCGAGGTCGTCCTCGCCAAGGCGGGCGGCAACCAGACGCTGGCGGCGGAGATGCTCGGCATCAACCGCAACACACTGCGCAAGAAACTCACCGAACACCAACTACTGTAATCGTCATGACCATCAAGCAAGCGCTGATTTCCGTCTCCGACAAGCGGGGCGTCCTCGAATTCGCCAAGGGCCTCGCCGCCCAGGGCGTCCATCTGCTGTCCACCGGCGGCACCGCGAAAATGCTCCGTGACGCCGGGTTGACCGTAACCGAGATCGGCGATTACACCGGCTTCCCGGAAATGCTCGACGGCCGCGTCAAGACGCTGCACCCGAAGGTGCATGGCGGCATCCTCGCCCGGCGTGACCTGCCGGAGCACCTGGCGACCATTGAACAACATGGCATTCCGACCATCGACCTCGTCTGCGTGAACCTCTACCCCTTCGCCGCGACCATCGCCAAGCCGGGCGTGACGCTGGAAGACGCGATCGAGAACATCGACATTGGTGGGCCGGCCATGGTCCGCTCGTCGGCCAAGAATTACGTCGGTGTCGCCATCGTCACCGATCCGGAAGACTACACCCCGCTGCTTGCTGAAATGAAGGCCAACGGCGGCGCCCTGCAACTGGGCACCCGCTTCAACCTGGCCAAGAAGGCCTTCACGCACACCGCCCGCTACGACAGCATGATCGCCAACTGGCTGACCAGCCTCGACGAAGGCGCCGAAGCCAAACCGGCCGAAGCCGCGCCAACGCCGGCCATCTTCCCGAACAACCTGCAACTCGCCTTCGACCGCGTCGAGATCCTGCGCTATGGCGAGAATGCCCACCAGTCGGCCGCCTTCTACCGCGACACCCAGCCGCTGGCCGGCAGCATCGCCGCCTACAACCAACTGCAGGGCAAGGAGCTGTCGTACAACAACATCGCCGACTCCGATGCCGCCTGGGAATGCGTCAAGGCCTTCGACGCCCCGGCCTGCGTCATCATCAAGCACGCCAACCCGTGCGGCGTGGCCATCGACGGCACCCTGCTCGGCGCCTACGAAAAGGCCTTCAAGACCGACTCGACCTCCGCTTTCGGCGGCATCATCGCCTTCAACGGCGAAGTCGGCATCGACGTGGTCAACGCCATGAACGAGCGCAAGCATTTCGTCGAAGTGCTGATCGCCCCGGCCTTCACCGCCGAAGCCAAGGCTGCCCTGGCCTCGAAGACCAACCTGCGCGTGCTGGTCGTGCCGCTCGGTCGTGATCTCAACAAGCTGGAACTGAAGCGCGTTGGTGGCGGCCTGCTGGTGCAGACGGCCGACGACTTCACCGCGCAAGCCAGCGGCCTGAAGGTCGTCACCAAGGTCCAGCCAACCGCCCAGCAGATCGAAGACCTCCTCTTCGCCGAGCGCGTCGCCAAGTTCGTCAAGTCCAACGCCATCGTCTTCTGCG
>DAOMFF010000306.1:0-2206 GCA_035429665.1 Azonexus sp. | reverse complement strand
CGAGGTAGATGTCGCCGAAGGTGTAGAAGCCGCGCAGCATCATGTTGTCGCCGGAACGACCGCCCTCGGCGGCGTTGAATGAAAGCCCGGAGACGTTGCGCAAGGCCTCGCGCAGCGTGTTGGCATCCTGCTCTTCCATCAGCGAACGGGTGATGGTGGTGATGGCTTGCGGAACATCCTGCGGATCCTGCACCACCTTGCCGACGCGGGTCTGAGTCGCGCGGTAGCCATCCTGCTGTTCGGCGGCAGCCTTGACGGTGACTGGCGCCAGCGTCTGCTCTTCCGCAGACGCGGCATTCGCGGCCCCGAATAGACCCGCGACCAATGCCGCCCCCAGCGGCAAAGCGCTCGCGCGACGGGACACGCCAATCCGCTTCGGCGCCACGGCATGCATTTGAACCCTCGAGTTCGTTTCTTGGCTATTTTTCACAAGCAGTCCTGTTTCAAGTCAGAAAAAGGCTGGCTGGCTTGAAGGCTGGCTTGCCGAACACGATATCCGAGGCTGGTTTCCGCCAACGCGCATCGCACGCCGACTCATCTGGAAGCACCGCTCCAGGCATCCTGAACACTTCTTCGAGGATGTCGCCGGCAAAACGGCCGCCGGTTGGTCCGTCAGATCAGATGAGAATTTATCGCATTCACAGTTGCCGCGCAACCAAAATGCGAATTATTGTTATTCGCACATACAATTGACATCCATTCTCAATTGAATAAAATGCGATCAATTCTCGTTTGCATCTCAACCATGCCATGACCGCCCAGTCTCAAACCACCAAGGCCAGCCAGCCGGCAGACCAGTCCGCAACCCGACCCCGGATCGACAGCCAGCAGATTCTCCGTGGCGCCCAAGCTGTTGAAATCGACCACGCCGGCCAGCGCTATCTCCTGCGGATAACCCGCGAGAACAAGCTGATCCTGACCAAGTAGCCCTCTCCAGGCGACAAGTTTCCCGTTCCTGTCGCGGCACCAGTTCACCACGAAACGCCCCCCAATGAGTTACGCCCTGTCCCGCCCATCGAACACTGCACGCAGCGGCCTGCTCGGCGTGGTCATCGGATTGCACGTCGGCATGCTCCTGCTGATCCTGGCTGCCAAAACGGTCTCGCCGAAGATCATGGAACTTCCCTTGATCGTCGACTTCATCCAGCCGCCGCAGATTGAACAACCGGTCGAGCCGAAGCCTTTGCGGACCAAGCAACAAGTGGTCAAGCAACAACGCGCAGCACCCCCGAAGGCGCCCGCACCGCTCATCGAGGCCACGCAAAGCACGGTGTCCGAACCGACGGCACCGGTCGTGTCCCAAGCGGAAACCAGACCGACGCCCGCCGTACCGCCCGCGGAACCGGTCACCCAGCCGCGCTTCGACGCCGACTATCTGAAAAACCCGGCGCCGCCCTATCCGCCGCTTTCCCGTCGCATGGGCGAGGAAGGCAAGGTCATCCTGCGGGTCGTCGTCTCACCGCAAGGCAACGCCGAGAGCGTCGACGTCAAGACATCTTCAGGCAGCACGCGCCTCGACGAAGCCGCCCGGAAATCGGTTCGGAACTGGCGCTTCATCCCGGCCAAGCGCGGCGACACGGCCATCCAGAGCGCGGTCCTGGTCCCCATCATTTTCAAATTGGAGAAATAGAATGCAGGAAGGCATCTCAAACAGTTTCGGCTTCGCCCACCTGTGGGCCAGTGGCGATTCCATCTCGCACGCCACCGCCATCATCCTCGCCATCATGTCGATCGCCAGTTGGTACCTGATTCTGGCCAAGGCCTGGGACTGGTGGACGATGCGCCGCGCCAGCCGGGCCGTCGGGGATTTCTGGTCGGCCAGCAGCGTCGGCGAAGGCATCGACCGCCTGCGCGCGGCCGGCGCCGACAGCCCTTACACCCAACTGGCAACCCAGGCCAACTGCTGCAACAACGATTGCGAAGCCGTCACCGGCCGCCTCGCCTCGCGCTTCGATCCGGCGGAACAGATGGAACGCGCCCTGCGCCAGCAATTGTCCGGCACCCAGGCGAGCATGGAAAACGGCCTGACCCTGCTCGCGACGACCGGCGCCACCGCGCCCTTCGTCGGCCTCTTCGGCACCGTCTGGGGCATCTACCACGCGCTGCTGGCCATCGGCATGTCGGGCCAGGCGGCGCTGGAAAAGATCGCCGGCCCGGTCGGCGAGGCGCTGATCATGACCGCTGCCGGCCTTGCCGTGGCGCTGCC
>DAOMFF010000305.1:0-2256 GCA_035429665.1 Azonexus sp. | reverse complement strand
TGCGCGACGACGCCATCATGTGCACCGGCCGTTCGGATTACCCGAACCAGGTCAACAATGTGTTGTGCTTTCCGTTTATCTTCCGTGGGGCGCTCGATGTCGGGGCGACGACGATCACCGAGGAGATGAAGATGGCCGCCGTCAAGGCCATTGCTGAACTGGCGCGCGCCGAGCAGTCGGATGTGGTCGCCTCGGCCTATGGCGAGAAGGTCTCGGGTTTCGGTCCGGAATACCTGATCCCGAAGCCCTTCGACCCCCGGCTGATCGTCAAGATCGCGCCGGCGGTGGCCAGGGCCGGCATGGACTCGGGGGTCGCCACCCGACCGGTCAGGGACTGGGAAGCCTATGTCCAGGGCCTCAACGAATTCGTCTATCACTCCGGCATGATCATGAAGCCGGTGTTCTCGCGGGCCAAGGCGGCCCCAAGGCGCATCGTCTTTGCCGAGGGCGCAGACGAACGCGTGCTGCGCGCGGTGCAGGTGGTTTGCGACGAGCGCATTGCTCGTCCGATTCTGATTGGCCATCCCAGAGAAATTGCGCGGCGCATCGAAGCCGCCGGCTTACGTATCCGCCAGGGCGACGATTATGAGGTGATTCATGCCGATGAATCGGAATTCTTCGACAGCCATTTCGAAGAGTTCTGGCAGATCTATCACGGTCTGACCGAGCGCAAGGGGGTCTCGCCGGACTTCGCCCGCCGCGAGGTGCGCCGTAGGGCGACCCTGTATGGTGCGTTGATGGTCCGTCTCGGTTATGCCGATGGCCTGATCTGCGGCACTTTCGGGCGCCATGAAACGCATCGCCAGTATGTACAGAACGTGATCGGCACCCAAACGGGGCTGGATCGCTACTACACGATGAATCTGCTGATGCTGCCGGGCCGCACCGTGTTCATCGCCGATACCTACGTCAATTACGACCCGAGTGCCGAGCAGTTGGCCGACATGACGCTGCTTGCCGCCGCCGAGATCCGCAACTTCGGCATGGTGCCGAAGGTTGCGCTCCTCTCGCATTCGACCTTCGGTACCGAGGACACGCCGACCGCCGTCAAGATGCGGCAGACGCTGGCGCTGCTCAATCAGCGTGCTCCCCGACTGGAGGTGGATGGCGAGATGCATGGCGATGCCGCGCTCGACGAGCAGATCCGCCTCGCCGCCTTCCCCAATTCGCGGCTCAAGGGGCAGGCCAACCTGCTGATCATGCCGACGCTCGACGCCGCCAACATCTCGTTCAATCTGCTCAAGGTCGCAGCCGGCGACAACCTGACCGTCGGGCCCGTCCTCCTCGGTGCAGCACGCCCGGTGAACATTCTGACGCCGACGGCTACCGTGCGCCGCATCGTCAACATGACAGCTCTGACCGTCGTTAACGCGGTGTGACAATTCGCCTGAGGTTATAGCGCTATCTGTCTATTTTTATTGATTTTTGCATTTCGTCTGCTAAACTGGGATAGAATTCGCACGGTACAGGCTGGAGGTAGCAGATGAAACAAGCATTCAAGGTAGCGGTGCTGGTCGGGGCCTTGCTCGGTCTCGGCGTGGGCGGCCAGACCCATGCGGCAACCGACACGAAAAAAACGCAGCCGGTAGCCAAGAAGACCGATTCAAAGGCGAGCGCGGGCGCCACGAAGACGGCGAGGACGGCACCGCCGCCGGCCGGGAAGCCGGTTGCGACCAAAGCCCCGAAGAAATCCGCCAGCGTCGCCGCCCAGAAGTCTACGGCCAAGCAGGCCAGCACTGGCCATCCCGGATCCAAGAAGTCAATGCGCAAGGTCAGCATGGCGGACGTCGATCCGGCCCACCTGGCACTCTACTCGGCCTCGGCACTGGTCATCGATCAGGAAACCGGACAGGCGATCATCGAGAAGCAGTCTGGCGCAGTCGTGCCGATCGCCTCGATCTCCAAGCTGATGACTGCGATGGTCGTTCTCGACGCCAAACTCGACATGAATGAAGTCATCACGATCGGTGACGACGATGTCGACGGCCTCAAGGGAACCCGTTCGCGGCTTCCGGTCGGCACGGCGATGACCCGCGAGACGGCCATGCTGCTGGCGCTGATGTCCTCGGAGAACCGCGCGGCCAATTCGCTGGGCCGTCATTATCCGGGCGGCATGCCCGCTTTCGTCCGGGCCATGAACCGGAAGGCGCAGGCGCTGGGCATGCTCAACTCGCGCTTCGAGGAACCGACCGGCCTGTCGAGCAACAATGTTTCCACCGCGCACGATCTGGCACGCATGGTTGCCGCTGCTGCGCG
>DAOMFF010000304.1:0-2268 GCA_035429665.1 Azonexus sp. | reverse complement strand
CGAGCGCCCGCATCACCGACAGTTCGTAACGCCGTTCGTCGAACGCCGTGAGCAGGGCCGACCCAAGCACAATCGCCCCGGCCAGCAGCGAGAACAGAAAGATAAGCTGCACCGCCCGTACCACCTGTCCCATTACCGTCTGGATCTGCGCCAGGATGGCGCTGACGTCGATCAGCGTCAGGTTGGGAAAGCGCGCAACCAGCGTCCGCACCAGCACCGCTTGCGTCTCGGGAAGATGGAAACTGGTGATGTAGCTCGCCGGTGCCGACTCGAGCACGCCGGGCGGCGTCAGGACAAAGAAATTGACCCGCATCGAATCCCAGTCCAGCTTGCGCAGACTGCTGACGCGCACCAGCGTCTCCTGGCCCCCGATCATGAAACGCAATTCATCGCCGACCTTGACTCCAAGCGTCCTCGCCAGACCTTCCTCGACCGAAGCAAGCCCCTTGCCCGAATCTTCAGGCCCGAACCAGTTGCCCCGGATGACCCGGTTGCCCGACGGCAGATCGGCACGCCAGGAAAGGTTGAATTCGCGCTCAATCAGGCGCTGGGCGCGTTCGTCATCCGGGTAACTGGCGGCACTCACCACCCGCTCGCCGATCCGCATCAGTCGCCCGCGGACCATCGGCGCAAGGTCGACGGCGATGCCGCTGGCGGCGAGCGCGTCGGCAACGGCCTGGCGTTGATCCGGCTGGATATTGACGATGAAACGGTTTGGCGCATCGGCCGGTGTCGCCTTCAGCCAGACCTCGAGCAGTTCGCCGCGGGTCACTGTGAGCAGCAGCATAGCCATCAATCCGAGAGCCAGCGCGACGATCTGCAGGGTACTTGCCGCCGCATGTCGTTCCAGATTAGCGAGCCCCTGCCGCCAGCCGAAGCCGCCGCCCCCGCGCAGTCGCGAAACCGCGCGCACACCGAGGCGGGCGAATAGCCAGAACAAGACCAGCGCCCCGGCAAATCCGCCGATCGCATAGGCGCCCAGCCACAAGTCCCCGGAAACCAGCAGCAGCAGGCCGGCAAGCGCCAGGACGCCAAGCGCATAGCCGCCGAGCAGGAACGGCCGCGGCGGCCCCAGTTCGCGGCGAAAGACGCGCAAGGTCGGCACCTTGCTCAGTTGCAGGAGGGGAGGAAAGGCAAAACCGAACAACAGGACCGCGGCAACCGCGGCACCCTGGAAGAGCGGCAGCCAGCCCGGCAAGGGAAGATGCAAGTCCAGCAGTTCCGCGAGCCACGAGACGAGGATGAAGTGCACGGCAAAACCGGCGAGACAACCGACCGCCGCGGCCAGCAGCGCCAGCCAGACGAACAGCGCCGAATGCAGACGAATCAGGCCGGACTGCGTGATGCCGAGGCAACGCATCACGGCGCAGGCGTCGAGATGGCGCTGCATGTAGCGACGGGCCGCCAACGCCACGGCGACCGCAGCGAGGATCACGGTCAACAGCGTCGCCAGACCAAGGAAGCGCTGGGCCCGGTCAAGCACGCTGCGGATTTCCGGCCGCGCATTCCGCGTGTCCTCGAGCCGTTCACCCCGTCCGAGTCGCGGCTCGACCCAGTTGCGGAAACCCGAAACGGCGCCCGTATCGCCGGCAACCATGAAGCGATAGGTCACCCGCGAACCGGTCTGTATCAGCCCGGTTCCCGGCAGATCGTCGAGATGCAGCATCAGGCGCGGGGCCAGCCCGAGGAAGTTGATTCCGCGATCGGGTTCGAAAGTCAGGATGGCCGCTATCGGGAACGTTCGCTGCCCGAGTTGCAGATTTTGCCCCGGCCCCGTCTCCAGTGTGCTGGCCAGGCGCTCGTCGAGCCATACCGTGCCTGGCGCGGGACCGCCCGGCGTCGCCTCGCCCGCCTCGCCGGCGCGATCCGCCCGGCGCAGCATCCCGCGCAAGGGATAGGTGCCGCTTACCGCCTTGATGTCCGCCAGCTGCGCCTGTCCGCCCGCCAGCACCATGCTCGGAAAACCGACCGTTTCGGCTGTTCTCAGACCACGCCGGACAGCCTCGTCGCGAATCGGCGCTGGCCACGGATGATCGGAAATCAGCAACAAGTCGCCGCCGATGAGTTGTCGTGCTTCCTGTTCGAGCGCCAGACGAACCCGATCGGTGAAGAATCCGACCGCGGTGACGGCGGCCACGGCGACCACCAGCGCGGCCAGAAGCAGACGGAGCTCACCCGAACGCAGTTCCCTGCCGAGCAGCCGCCAGGCAAGTCCGGTCATCCTGGCAGACTGGACCAGCGCGCGCGGAATTCCGCAGGGGCCACCGC
>DAOMFF010000303.1:0-2278 GCA_035429665.1 Azonexus sp. | reverse complement strand
GGTCGCCTGGTAAACGTGCGATTCACCTCGACCCGGACGCCGCGTGTCGTCCTCTATCACAAGCCCGAGGGTGAGATCGTCTCGCGCGACGATCCGGAAGGCAGGCCTTCGGTGTTCGCTGCGTTGCCACGCATCCGCAGCGGCCGCTGGATCGCCGTCGGGCGGCTCGACTTCAATACCTCGGGCCTTCTTCTTTTTACCACCTCGGGCGAGCTGGCCAACAAGCTGATGCACCCGAGTTCGGAACTGGTTCGCGAGTACGCGGTGCGTGTTCTCGGTGAACTGACGCCTGAAGCGCAACGGCAGTTGCTGGATGGTGTCGAATTGGAAGATGGTCCGGCCAGCTTTGCCAGCATCGACGAAGCCGGGGGTGAGGGAGCTAACCGCTGGTATCGCGTGACCCTGTTCGAAGGGCGCAACCGAGAGGTGCGCCGCATGTTCGAGGCGGTCGGGTGCATGGTGAGCCGGCTGATCCGGATTCGCTACGGCCCGTTCACTCTGCCGCCGCAACTCAAGCGGGGCCGGGTGCGCGAACTTGATGAGAGCGAAGTCAGGGCTTTCCAGAGCGAACTGGAGAAATCGAGCAAGCCGGCGGCACCTCAGGAAGGTGCATAAAGTCTGCCAGATTGATTTACCGGGAGGAACAAACTCGTTATAATTCACGAGTTTGTTCCTCTCGCCATTTCCGGCGAGGCATCTTTTCCGTGAGATGGGCGTTTCGCCCATTTTTTGTTTGTGGCTATGGATTTAAACGCGCTGCTTGAAACGACCGTGGTCGGTCTCGGTTATGAACTCGTCGATATCGAGATGTCGCCCCGTGGCCGGACCATTCGCATCTTCATCGACCTGCCGGGCAAGGAGAACGGAGTTGACGTCGACGATTGCGCACGCGTCTCCAATCAGCTTTCGCGCCTGCTCGATGTGGAGAATGTCGATTACGACCGTCTCGAAATCTCGTCGCCGGGTCTTGATCGCGTGGTCAAGAAGCCCGAGGATTTCCAGCGCTTTGTCGGGCACGACATCCAGATCAAACTGCGCATTCCGCAGGGCGGCCGCCGCAACTTCCAGGGTGAACTGATGGGTCTCACGGACGGCAGGGTTGGCCTGCGTCTGGAGAAGGATGCCGTGGAACTCGAATTCAACAATATCGAGAGGGCACGTCTGGTGCCACGATTCGACTGAAGGACTAGGAGGTTTTGGCCCATGAGCCGTGAAATTTTGCTGCTGGTCGACGCACTGGCCCGCGAGAAGAACGTCGGCAAGGAAATCGTCTTTGGTGCTCTTGAACTGGCGCTGGCTTCGGCGACCAAGAAGCGTATCCATGACGAAGCCGATGTGCGGGTTTCGATCGACCGTGAAACCGGCAATTACGAGTCCTTCCGTCGCTGGCAGGTAGTTCCCGATGGCGAGTACGTCAATGAATACCTCGAGGTGCCGCTTTCCGAGGCGCGCAAGGACGATCCGGAAATCGAGGCTGGCGATTCGCTTGAGGAGCCGCTGGAGCCGATCGACTTCGGTCGCATCGGTGCGCAGGCGGCCAAACAGGTCATCCTGCAGAAGATTCGCGATGCCGAACGCGAGCAGATTCTGGCCGACTTCCTCGAGCGCGGCGAGCATATCGTCTATGGCACCATCAAGCGCATGGAGCGGGGTAGCGCGATCATCGAAGCAGGCAAGATCGAGGCGGTGCTGCCGCGTGACCAGATGATCCCCAAGGAAAACCTGCGTATCGGCGATCGTGTCCGTGCCTACCTGTTGCGTATCGACCGCAATGCGCGCGGCCCGCAGATCATTTTGTCACGTACCGCGCCGGAATTCGTCATCAAGTTGTTCGACCTGGAAGTGCCGGAGATTTCGGACGGCCTCATGGAACTCAAGGCCTGTGCCCGTGATCCCGGTTTGCGCGCCAAGATCGCCGTCAAGTCCAACGACCCGCGCGTTGACCCGATCGGCACCTGCGTCGGCTTGCGCGGTTCGCGCGTCACCGCGGTGCGCAACGAGATCGGCGGCGAGAACATCGATATCGTGCTGTGGTCGGCGGACCCGGCGCAGTTCGTCGTCGGCGCGTTGTCGCCGGCGGAGGTTTCCTCGATCGTCGTCGATGAAGAAAAGCACGCCATGGATGTCGTGGTCGACGAGGACAACCTCGCCATCGCGATTGGCCGCAACGGCCAGAACGTTCGCCTGGCCTCGGAACTGACCGGCTGGACGATCAACCTGATGACTCAGGATGAGTCGGTCAAGCGCTCGGAAGCGGAATACGCGGTGACCCGCGTCA
>DAOMFF010000302.1:0-2278 GCA_035429665.1 Azonexus sp. | reverse complement strand
CGCAATCGCGCACGCAATGTCCTGTTGACCGAGGCCATCGTGAACGAAGAGCAGTTCGAAGGCGTGGCCGACGACCTGTTGACGCTCGAGGGCATGACCAGGGAACTGGCGGCAAAGCTGGCCGGCAAAGGGATCAAGAGTCGCGATGAACTCGCCGAACTGGCGGTCGATGAACTTGTTGAATTGACCGGCATCGACGAACAGCGTGCCAAGGAAATCATTTTGAAGGCGCGTGCTCACTGGTTTGAGTGAGCGGGAGGGTAGCAAGCATGACCGCAACAACTGTTTCGCAATTTGCCGCAGAACTCAAGATGCCGGTGTCGGCTCTGCTCGAACAACTGGGCAGGGCGGGTGTCGCCAAGAAGGACAGCGCCGATGCGTTGACCGATCAGGATAAGGCAAGGTTGCTCGATTACCTGCGCCGCGCCCATGGCGACGATTCGAAGACCAAGATCACGCTGACACGCAAGCAGACGTCGGAATTCAAGGCGACCGATTCGCACGGCCGTGCCCGGACGGTACAGGTCGAGGTGCGCAAGAAGCGCGTCCTGATCAAGCGCGAAGCGGGCGATCATGGCGTCGAGCCAGTTGTCGAGGGAGTGGCCGGAGCGGTCGACAAGCCGGCGGATCTGCCGGTCGTCGAGCCGGTGGTGGAGGTTGTGCCGGTCGTCGAAAACGTGCCGGTGGTTGAGGCGCGGCCTGAATCGAGGCCACAGCCGACGGTCCCGCTTGCTTCGGTGATCGGCCAGGGCGAGTTGCGCTCCCGCGAGGAGCAGGATCGCCGCTATAGCCAGTTGCGCGAGATTCAGGAACAGGAGTTGAAGGCAAAGCTGGCTCGCGAAGCCGAACTTGCCCGCATGCGCCAGCAGGCCGAGGCGGCGGCCGAAGCCGCCAGACTGGCGGGGCAGGCGACACAGCAGGCTACCGCCCAGGCGAAGACGCAGGAAGGCGCACCGGAGAAGGGAACGCTGCACAAGAAGCCCGAAGCACCGGGCAAGGATGCGAAGAAGGGTGGCAACGGTCGTGCCGACGACAGCCGCAAGAAGCCGGGTATCAAGACGCGCTCGGCCGATCCTGGCAGTTCGTGGAAAAGCGGCCGGCATGGCCACAGGAAGCATGGCCACGCGGTTGATGAGGGCCAGGGGAGCTTCCAGGCACCGACCGAAATCGTTGTCCGTGAGATACATGTTCCCGAAACCATTTCGGTGTCCGATCTGGCGCACAAGATGGCAGTGAAGGCCATTGAAGTCATCAAGGTGATGATGAAGATGGGTACGATGGTTACCATCAACCAGGTGCTGGATCAGGAAACGGCCATGATCGTGGTCGAGGAGATGGGCCACAAGGCGCTCGCCGCCAAACTCGACGATCCGGATGCTTTCCTCGAGGAGTCCGCCGCGCACAAGGACGTCCCAATGGAGCCGCGGGCACCGGTGGTTACCGTCATGGGTCACGTCGACCATGGCAAGACCTCGCTACTGGACTACATTCGCCGCGCCAAGGTGGCGGCGGGCGAAGCCGGCGGCATTACCCAGCATATCGGTGCTTACCACGTCCAGACCGACCGCGGCATGGTGACCTTCCTCGACACTCCCGGTCACGAGGCATTCACCGCGATGCGCGCACGCGGCGCCAAGGCAACCGACATCGTCATCCTGGTCGTTGCTGCCGATGATGGTGTGATGCCGCAGACCCGGGAGGCAATTCACCACGCCAAGGCAGCCGGCGTGCCGCTGGTCGTTGCGGTCAACAAGATCGACAAGCCCGAAGCCAACGCGGATCGGGTCAAGCAGGAACTCGTGGCCGAAGGCGTCATTCCCGAGGAATACGGCGGTGATTCGCCGTTCGTGGCGGTTTCGGCGAAGAAGGGTATCGGCATCGACGAGTTGCTCGAGCAGGTGCTGCTGCAGGCTGAAGTTCTCGAGCTGACCGCGCAGAAGGATGCCCCGGCCAAGGGCCTGATCATTGAAGCGCGTCTCGACAAGGGGCGCGGTGCCGTGGCGACGATGCTGGTCCTGTCGGGAACCTTGAAGCGCGGCGATGTCGTGCTCGCCGGTCAGGTTTCCGGGCGGGTCCGGGCCATGCTGGACGAGAACGGCAAGGCGATCAACCAAGCCGGTCCGTCGATCCCGGTTGAAATCCTCGGTCTGTCGGATGTGCCGGCGGCCGGAGAAGAAGCCATTGTTCTCTCGGATGAGAAGAAGGCGCGCGAAATCGCCCTGTTCCGTCAGGGCAAGTTCCGCGACGTCAAGCTGGCCAAGCAGCAGGCGGCCAAGCT
>DAOMFF010000301.1:0-2286 GCA_035429665.1 Azonexus sp. | reverse complement strand
GATTGCCGCGACCGGCGGTCACGCTGGCAAAGGTCGCGTTGAGCCCGATGTCGGGACGGATGATGCCGAGGCAGTTGGGGCCGAGGATGCGGACGCTGTAGGAACGCGCTATCTCGAGAACCTTGCGCTCGAGCGCGGCGCCGACGTGGCCCGATTCGGAGAATCCCGAGCTGACGATGATGACGTTGCGCACCCCGCTGCGGCCGCACTGCTCGATGATCTTCGGCATCGTCTGCGGCCGGGTGGCGATGATCGCCATGTCGACGCGAGCGCCGATTTCCTCGATCGACTTGTAGGTCTGCTGGCCCTGAACGGTCTCGTGCTTCGGGTTGATGGCGAAAAGCTGACCCTTGAAACCGGATGCCAGAATATTCTTGAAAATGATGTTGCCAACGGCATTTTCGCGGTCGGAGGCGCCAATGACGGCTACCGCGTCCGGTTCGAAAAGCGAGGTTAGATAGTGTTGTTCCAGCATGAGAAGCCTCTTGTCAGGAGATTATGTTGCAATGCACAATATTAACATATCCTAAGAACTAGTTCCATCGTGGGAGTAGGGGATGCCGCCTAATCGACCAGTGCCGATTCGATCACCAGCGGTTGTTCCAGCGCTTTGTGCACCGGGCACTTGTTGGCGATTTCCAGCAATCGCGCGCGCTGCTCGACGGTCAGATCGCCTTCCAGCGTGATCTTGCGGACGATGCGATCACGGGGAATGCCGGCGACCTTCACCCTGTCGTGGGACAGGCTGACGCTGATTCGCGTCAGCGGGATGCCCTTGCGTTCGGCATACATGCGCACGGTCATCGAGGTGCAGGCGCCGAGGCCGGCCATCACGAATTCGAGCGGCGCCGGCCCGGCATCCGCGCCACCGACGCTGACCGGCTCGTCGGCCAGTAATCGGTGCTCGCCAACGATGACTTCCTGCTGGTATCTTCCCTGACCGTTCTCCTGAACAATGACGCCCGCCATGACTGCCTCTCCGAATCGACACGCCGCCATGATAGCCCCGTCGCCCTGGGTCGTGCGCCATCTGCCGCTCGTGGCCGCCGGCGGGCGCGTCCTCGATCTCGCCTGCGGCGACGGTCGCCACGCCCGTCTGTTCGCGGCGGCGGGCTACCCGGTGGTTGCGGTCGACCGCGATTCCGCGGCAATTTCCGGTTTGCAGGGGGTGCCGGGGGTCACCGCACGGCAGTTCGACCTCGAAACCGGCGACTGGCCGCTGGCCGGCGAGCGCTTTGCCGGCGTCGTCGTCGCCAATTACCTGTGGCGGCCGCGTTTGCCGGATGTCTGCGCCTTGCTCGGCGATGGCGGCGTCCTGATCTACGAGACCTTCATGGTCGGCAACGCGGCCTATGGCAAGCCTTCCAGCCCCGAGTTCCTGCTGCGCCCCGGGGAACTGCGTGCCTTTGCCGGGGCGGCCGGCCTGCGCGAAATAGCCTTCGTGGAGGGCTATGTCGACAGCCCGAAGCCGGCGCTGCGTCAGGCGATCTGCGCTGTCCGCGAGTGAACGATGCGCGCGGCGATGTCGGCGATCCCGGTCGCTGACAGATCGTCGGTCGGAAAGATCCCGGCACTGCGGTGGCCGCTAAAGTTGTGGTTTTGTGACCGGTAGTAGAGCGGGTCGTAGTGTTCTTCGAGCAATGCGCGAACCAGGGACGGCCACTCGCCAGCCGCGATCATGTCGTGCCAGCGCTCCAGGGTCTTCCGGCTGACCAGGTTCTTGAGCACCATGAGTCGCTCGCCCAGGAGCGCCGGCATCTTCAGGAAATAATCGTAGTCGGTCAGCAGGAAGGCGACGCGGGCCGCCAGCGTCGCGTCGATGCTGAGGCATTCGCCGTCGCGGATGCGTTCGATGAGGGCATCCGGCACGTGCAGGCGGCCGATCTTGCGGCTTTCCGCCTCGACGAACACCGGTCGCGCCGGGTCGAAGCGCTCCAGTTCGAGCAGGAGCAGCGTTTCGAACCATTTCTGGCTCGGTTGCGGCTGCCCGGGCAGCACGCCGAGAACCGAACCCTTGTGGCTGGCCAGGGTTTCCAGGTCGAGCACCTGTTCGCCGCGGGCGGCGAGCGCCTGCAGGATGCGCGTCTTGCCGCTGCCGGTGGCGCCGCAGATAACCTGAAAGGCGAACGACTGCGGCAGGTGTTCGAGCTGCGCCACCACGTGGCTGCGCCAGGTCTTGTAACCCCCTTCGAGCTGGCTGGCCTTCCAGCCGATGGCGCGGAAGACGGTGGTCATCGAGCCGCTGCGGTTGCCGCCGCGCCAGCAGTAGATCAGCGGCTTCCAGTC